>CAYVLM010000201.1:0-4474 GCA_964452225.1 uncultured Steroidobacteraceae bacterium
GCTGATCACCGGCCCGAAGTCCGGCGTCCACCGCACCGACGCCAGCAGCTCTCCCCCGAGCTCCGTCTCGTGCTCGACGAACGCCGAGACCAGGAACCCGTCGATCGGCTGCCCGGCGAACCGGGTCGCCATCAGGTCGACGGCGTCGGCCACTGCCTCTGGACGGCCAGGCACGATCAGGACCCCGCCGTGCTCCGTCTTGTGCATGAGCCCGGGTGCCACCACCTTGACAACGACGCGGTCGGTGGCGAGGGCGTCGAGCGCCGCGGCCTCCACATCGGCCCGGCCGCGAACCATCACCGATGGCGGCACGCCGATGCCGACCGCGCGAAGCAGCACCTGCGCCTCGGGCTCGGACAGCACAGACCGGCCGCCCCGCCGGGCTTCGGCCACCACGGCACGGATCGCGGCATCCGCCGAGGGCTGATCGATCTGCGGCGCGCCGGGTCCGGACGCTACGGTGCGCGGTCCGGCGGGCACGACGCTGCGCGCTCGGCCCATGGATGGAGCGTGCCCCAAGAGGAGCCGATGGGCGCAGGGCTGAACGTCCCCGAACCCCGGGCCGGATGGCCCGAGGGTGGTGGCGGGAGGGGGCCACCGAGTTCAGGGTGTTGATCCCGCAGTGTGGCGACCGATGATCGCTTCGGGGTGGCTCTCGACGGGGTCAGCGCGCCACTACGCCATCGCCATCCCGTTCAGCCTGAGCTTTCGCCATCTTCGTGTTCATCATCGGCGCCTTCGTTGCCGGGGTCTGGTCGGATCCGAACGAGATTCCGGGGAACATCATCGCCGCCGCGGCTCATCCGGCCTTCGTGGGCGGCGTGACCAACATCCTGTTCGGGGTGCTCCTCGACCTCAACCGCGGGCGACGCGACATCTGGCCATGGGCCGACCACGTTGTCTTCTGGGGCATCAACGGCGCGGTCACTGCCTTCACCTTCGCCATCCTCTTCGACGCGACCGGGCTCTTCGCAGTCATCACCCCGGTGCTCGGCCTCTCGATCCTCACCGGCATCGTCACCCACACCCTGCGGCTCCAGTCGCGCGAGCGGGCCACGGAGGCCGAGATGGCGAGCGCCTGACGATGGCCATGGACGGAGCCGTCGCGCTGCAGATCGAGGACGTGAGGAAACGCTTCGGACGGCTCGAGGTGCTGCGCGGCGCCCAGGACCGCAAGGAGCTCAGGGCCGCTTCCAGCCGATGACCTCCACGTGGACGTTGGCGAAGAAGGCGTCCGGCTGCTCGCCCCACGCGCTGATGCCCCGCCGCAGCTCATCGAGCTCGGAGGGAGCGACCTTGCCGTTTTCGACGGCGTAGCGACCCACGGGACCGTCGAGGAGGAAGGTCATGATCCGCGCCTGCTCGCGGACCTCCTCCGGCGTCCCCTTGGTGTCGGCCGAGATGGTAGTGACCGTGCCGGCAAAGCCGGCTCCCTGCAGGATGGCCGGCAACCGCTTTCCAAGCGTGATCTCGCTTCCCCGGCTCCGCTGCCAGGGGTAGAAGAGCTCGTCGAAGCGTCGCAGCGCATCGGTGCGGTGGCCCCACAGGACCGCGTCGGCATCGGCGTCGCGCGCCGCGAAGAAGCCGCCGGGCTTCAGGACGCGGTGCACCTCCCGCGCCGCCGCGGGTGCGTCATCGGCCAGGTGGACGAGCAGGTCGTTTTCGAAGACCGCGTCGACGCTGCCATCCGCCACGGGAAGCTCCAGCGCGCTGCCCAGCTCGAACGTCGCGTTGGTCACGCCGCGCTCGAGCGCGAAGGAACGGGCCGCTTCAATGTGCGCCGCGTCGTGGTCCAGGCCGATGACCCCGCCGGGGGCCACAGCTGCCGCCAGCCCGACCGTGATGGATCCCGGCCCGCAGCCGACGTCGAGCAGGCTCATGCCCGGACGGAGGTAGGGTCGGACGAACGCGGCCTGGTGCCCGGCCGTGCGATGCGGGTAGTCGCGGCTCAGCCCCGGCGTGACCCCGTGCGCGCGGTCCTCAGCTGGCTCGGCTGTCGGCGTGGTTCCACCTCCGCTGGGCAGCCACTCTACCCGATGGGCACCTGGCGCCGGCGCCCGGCCCTCGGCAAGGCACGGGCACGGCACGCGTCCCCGCAGTTCTTCCGCAGTGGCCGCCGATACCATCACCGCATGCAGCGCTTGCTGACCGAGCTCCTCGGCGTGGGGCGGAACCTCTGGCTCCTGCCCCTCGACGTCGCGTTCCGCGTCGTCGGCATCCGCTACGGATGGCTCCGCTGGCTCTTCGGCTCGGTTCCGGCACCGATGCTCGCCCTCGCCGGTCGCCTCCGCGCAGAGCGCGCGGCATGGCGCGCGCTGCATGGCACGCCCGCATACGCGGGGTACGTTCGGGCCAACGGCATCGACCCCGACCGCCTGCCACCCGCCGCCATCCTGCGGTCGCTGCCGGAGACCGACAAGCACAGCTACATCGACGCCTACCCGCTCGAGGAGCGCTGCCGCGACGGCCGGATTCGGTTCAAGGGAGTGACGATCGACGAGTCGAGCGGATCGACGGGCACCCCGTACAACTGGATCCGCGGCGCCGACGAGCGGCACGTGGCGCATCGGAACATCGCCTTCTTCGCGCGCTACGCCTTCGGCGAGGGCGACCTCGTCACCCTGAACGCCTTCTCCATGGGCGCCTGGGCCACCGGCTTCAACATGTCCCTGGGTCTCAACCGCCACGGGCTCGTGAAGTCGGTTGGCCCCGACATCGGCAAGATCCTGTCCACCATGCGCTTCCTTGGGCCGCGCTTCCGGTACCTGATCTGCGGCTACCCGCCGTTCGTCAAGCACCTGCTCGACGAGGGCGATCGCGACGGGATCGACTGGGGCGCCTACCGGCTGGCGGCCCTGGTCGGCGGCGAAGGGATGGCCGAGGAGCTGCGCGACCGGCTGCTGGAGCGCTTCGAGGTCGTCTACTCCGGGTACGGAGCCACCGACCTGGAGATCGGGATGGCCGGTGAGTCGCCGGTGAGCGTTGCGCTGCGGCGCGTCGCCCGGTCACGGCCGGATCTGCGGGCGGCCCTCTTCGGGGCCGATCCCCGCCTCCCGATGGTCTTCCAGTACAACCCGCTGATCCACCACCTGGAGGTGAACGCCGACGGGGAGCTGCTGTGCACCGTCAGCCGGCTCGACCTCATGACCCCCCGCATCCGGTACAACGTCCACGACGCCGGCGGTCTGCTGGAGTTCGGGACCGTCCGGCGTGCGCTCGCCGCCGCCGGCCTGGACGTCGGGCGCCTTGGCCTCTATCCCGATGCCGCCGGGCCGCGCGGCGCGCTGCCCTGGTCCGAGCCGCTGCCCCTGCCGTTCGTGTACGTATTCGGCCGACGCGACGCGACGATCAGCGTCATGGGCGCGAACATCTACCCCGAGGATCTCGAGAGCATCATCTACGGCGACCCCGATCTCGCCCGTGGGCTCCAGTCGTTCATGCTGTCGCTCACCCAGGACGACACGGGGACCCCGCGTCCGGGGATCGCCCTGGAGCTGCTCGCCGGCGAGGAGGTCGATCCCGCGCGCCTGCCCGACGTCACCCGTCGCATCAGCGAAGGGCTACGACGCCTGAACCTCGACGTTCGCGAGGCGTACGCCGAATATCCATCGGCCATGGAGCCGATGGTGACCATCTACCCGCTCGGCGCCGGACCGTTCGCGGCCGATGCCGGACGGATCAAGCCACGCAGGATCGCCGCCGGCTGAGCGGCGAATCCGCGTGACGTCGCCAGTCTCACTAGAAGGGCATCAGCCCCGCCGGATCCGGCGTGATGTCGAAGCTCGGAACCGGACCGTTGATGCCGAAGATGATGGTCAGGACCACCATCACCGCGATGACCGCCGCGGCGATCAGCAGAACGGCCAGGAATGGCTGGTAGGTGAAGACCCGCCCCTCGCGGGTCGCGCGCTGGAGCGCCATGCTGCGCCTCCCGGGCCGGCCCGTTCTCAGCTCCGCCAGTGACCCTACGCGGTTGGCCGGCCCATCGACCCGCGTGTTCGCGGGTCGCTGGCACCTGTTCCCTCGTTTCCCATGCTCCACCCGGGGTGGGGGTTACTCAAGAGCCGTTGGGCCCCCCGCCGCCGTCCGGGGACCCGCCCCCAAGGGGGTCTGTTGGACCACATTTGGTGACTTTCCGCCCGGGACTCGCCCTCGCCGTGGGCGGGCACGGCACCGCCGCGTCACCGATGCTGAGGGGCGAAGTGGAAGGTGGCCAGGAGGGAGTCGAGCAGCTCCCGGATCTCCTCGTCGCCGACGCTCGACGGTGAGGCGAGGATGAGCACGTAGCCGCGGCCCCGGTGGACCGCGACGAGGTCGACCGCGCGGAGGCCTTCGCTCGGGCAGTCGACTGGCCACCGCAGGGCATGCTCACCGTCGAGCGTGGTCTCGGTGGGGGGAGCGGTGTTGCTGCAGATGGCGGGCCTGCTGCGATCAACCCGTTCCTGCCAGGCCCCGAGCGTTACCTCACCGACGT
>CAYVLM010000202.1:0-4469 GCA_964452225.1 uncultured Steroidobacteraceae bacterium
ACCGCAGGAAGGACGTCGTGCACATCCCGGACGGATACCTCAGCCCGCTCTTCGCGCTGGCCATGGGAATCGGCACGGTTCCCGCCTGGGCGCGCGCATCGCAGCAGGTCCGTCGGGTGATGAACCAGCGCACCGTCCCGCTGCTGGCGATCTTCGCGGCGCTGAGCTTCACGATCATGATGTTCAACATCCCGGTTCCGGGCGGGACCACGGCCCACGGGGTCGGCGGCACGCTGATCGCGATCATCCTCGGCCCCTGGGCCGCGGTGATCTCCGTCAGCGTCGCCCTCATCATCCAGGCGCTCTTCTTCGGTGACGGCGGCGTCCTGGCGATCTTCGCGAACTGCTTCAACATGGCCGTCGTCCTGCCGTTCGTCGGCTACTGGGTATACCGAATCGTCGCCGGCCGGAGCTCCATCCTTTCCACCCGACGGGTCTGGGCGGCGGGGATCGGCGCGTATGTCGGCATCACCGTCGCCGCGCTGGCGGTCGGCGTGGAGCTCGGGCTGCAGCCCATCCTGTTCAGCGACGGCGGCCGAGCGCTCTACTCCCCCTACGGGCTCCGCGAGGCGGTTCCCGCGATGCTTGCCGCGCACGCCTTCGGTGCCTCGATCGCGGAGGCCGCGCTGACCGCCATCGGTGTTGCCTACTTCCAGAGGCGCCATCCTGCCTACCTGGAGGGGCTGCGACAGGTCTTCGCACCGGGAGCGGAGGTGGGGGCCGAGGCCGGTCCCCGCCCGCTGTGGCAGCTGGTGGGCGGTGTCGTCATGGCCGCGGCCGCCGTGCTTGCCGCCATCGGCCTGATCGAGGGCGGCGGCAACCCCGGGCGCATGTACGGCGCCGACTGGGCGACCGTGAGCTGGCCTGCCGTGGCCACCACGCTGCTCATGGTCGCGGTCATCGGCGTGGTGCTCGTCCCGGTCGCCTACCTCGTCCTGCCGCGAGCCGTGAAACGGGTGGGCGCCGCCTTCACGGCTGCCGCCGTGCTGGCGCCCATCGGCCTCATCGCGCCGGGGTTCGCCTACGGGGAGGGGAGCACCACGGACGTGCAGGCGGCGTTCGGGTACGTCCCCAAGGGCCTGCATGATCTGGGCGCCTTCTTCAGCGCTCCACTCTCGGGATACAACGTCCCCCTGCCATTCTTCCGCGACGCGAACGCGCAGCTGTGGCAGACGGCGATCGGGTACGAGATCGCCGGGATCGTCGGGATCCTGCTCGTGGGCACCGTGGTCTGGGGGGCGGCATCGGCGCTGCGCAGGCTGCCCGTGGGGGGCCGGGAGACGCACCCGGTGGAGCCGTGAGCGAGTCCTCGGCCGGCCGTGTCGGCTGGCTCGAACGCACCGTCAGCGGCATCGGTCAGTCGGTCGAGTCGGCGGTCTTCAGCGAGGAGATGGCCCGGCGAGCGGGCTGGCTGCAGCGGCGCGACCCGCGGGCCAAGCTGGGGATCTTCCTGGTCCTGCTCCTGGCGGCCAGCCTCAGCGCTTCGGCGAGCGTCCTCGGGGCGCTCTACGCGGTCGTGCTGGCCGGGGCCGGCCTGAGCCGGATTCCGCTCGGGTTCTTCATGAAGCGGGTGTGGCTCGGGATTCCGCTCTTCGCCGGGATCGTGATGGTGCCGGCGATCTTCTTTCTGCCGGGACCACGCCTCTTCGACATCGGTCTCGGCCCGGTGCATCTCGCACCCTCGGTGGACGGCCTTGCCTCCGCGTTCGTGTTCGTGGCACGGGTGGGCGTCTGCGTCTCGCTCGCGGTGCTCCTCATCCTGACCACGCCGTGGGCCGACGTGCTCAAGAGCCTGCGCGCGCTCCACGTGCCCCAGATCTTCGTGCTGATCCTGTCCATGACCTACCGCTACATCTTCCTGTTCCTCCACACCACGAACGGCATCCTCGAGGCGAGGAGGAGCCGCGTCGTGGGTCGGGGCTCAGCCGGTGAGGAGCGGCGCTGGATCGTGGGGACCATGGGGAACCTGACGAGCCGCGCGTTCAAGATGAGCAACGACGTGTACTCGGCCATGCTCGCCCGCGGGTTCACGGGCGAGATGCGCAGCTACAGCGAATACCGCATGCGCGGTCTCGACTGGCTGTCGCTCGGCGGCGCGGCCGTGCTTGCCGTCGCCGCGGTGCTGGCGGGACGGTGGATGCCGTGACCCACGCGGCACCGAACGGGGTGCTGTACGACCTGCGCGCGGTCCGCTACGTGTACGCCGGCCGCAACGTGGCGCTCGACGGGGTGGACCTGACTGTGCGAGCGGGCGAGCGGGTCGCGCTCCTCGGGGCCAACGGCAGCGGCAAGAGCACGCTGCTCAAGCTGCTCGACGGCATCATGGCACCGACCGCAGGATCGATGCGGGCGCTGGGATCCGACGTTGAGGCCGTTGCCTCGGGCGACGGCGCCTTCCGCTTTCACCGCGAGGTCGGCCTCGTCTTCCAGGACCCGGACATCCAGCTGTTCAGCGCCACCGTGCTCGACGACGTCGCATTTGGACCGATCCACCTTGGCCTCCCGCATGACGAGGTGCGGGCCCGGTGCGACGAGGCCCTCGGCTTGATGGGCATCGCCCATCTCGCGGACAGGGCGCCGTTCGAGCTGTCGGGCGGCGAGAAGAAGCGCGCCGCGATCGCCTCCGTGCTCTCCCTGCGACCGTCGGTGATCCTGCTCGACGAGCCCACTGCGGCGCTCGATCCCCGCACGAAGTCGGTGCTCGTGGACCTGATCCAGCGCGTCGAGGCGACCGGGAGCACCGTGATCACCGCCACGCACGAGCTGGACGTGGCGCCTCTCATCGCCGACCGCGTGATCGTCCTTGGCGAGAACCGGCGCGTCCTGGCCGACGGACCGAGCGCGGCGATCCTCGCCAACCGGGACCTTCTCCTGGAGGCGAACCTGATCCACCAGCACCTCCACACCCACGGAGCCGTGCGCCATTCGCACGAGCATCCGAGCGGCGAGGACCACCACCTCGGTGCCGGTCCCGCCGGTCCGGGCGGCGATGCCGGGATCATGACGGCGGACTGAGCGACGCACGGAATGATGCCCAGATCGGTGGTGCAGCTCGGCGACGACCACCTCCGTCAGCGCACCCGGTCGATCCGTACGCCGGATCCCGGCATCGGGCGGCTTGCGGAGGAGATGCTCGCCACGCTGCGGGCCGCAGGTGGCCTCGGGCTGGCGGCGCCGCAGGTCGGGGAGCCGCTTCGGCTCGTGGTCGTGTCCGTCGGGGAGACGGCCTTGGTGCTCGCGAACCCGGAGCTGATCCGCGCACACGGGAACGAGGAAGACTGGGAAGGGTGCCTCTCGATTCCCGACCTGGTGGCGCGCGTCCGGCGCCCCGCCGAGGTCGTGGTGGCGGGAGTTGACCTCGCCGGACGCCGGGTCCGGTACCGGCGATCCGGGCTCGTCGCCCGGGTGCTCTCCCACGAGATCGACCATCTGGACGGGCGTCTCTTCGTGGACCTCGTGCCGGCGGAGGCGCTGGTCGACACGCGGATCCACCCGACCCCCCCGACATCGGCCGAGGTGCCCTCCCCATGAGCGAGCTTGCGCACCCCGACCTGTGGTCCTCGGCGCGCCAGCGCATGCACCAGGGCGGGATGCGCTGGACATCGCAGCGACGGCTCGTGGTCGAGGCCCTGGCTCGCACGGAGGGCCACGTGACGGGGGCGGAGCTCGTCGAGCGCTGCCGGGCGGTCGACGCGGACACCACCCCGTCCACCGTCTATCGCACCCTTGACGTCCTCGAGGAGCTCGGCCTGGTGCGGCACGCCCACGGCGCGAACGGGCACGAGGAGTACCACGTCAGCGGCGAGCCGCAGCATGGGCACCTGTACTGCGAACGCTGCGGCCGCCACTGGGAGGTGACCGCGGCGGAGGCGGGAACGATCAGCGCCGCGTTGCGCGCCGCGAAGGGATTCGAGGCGGACCTGACCCACATGACGATCGTGGGCGTCTGCGCGGATTGCGCCGCCCGCGGCTGACGCCGGCCGGCATCGGCCTAGATCGTCTGCGCGAGCAGGTGGGCCTGCGCCTTCAGCAGATCCGCCGCAGCGGCCGTCATCCAGCGTGGGGCGAGACCCTCCGCCTGGTTGCCGAAGGCCCGCAGCTGCGCCCGGGCGTCGGCAGCGCGGCCGGCCGCAAGCGCGGCCTCGACGCGTTCGAGGCGCTGGTCCAGCAGATGCGCCCTGGCGGAGCTCAGGCTGCCGTCCTCGACCATCCCGGCAACGAGCGCCCGGAGGCTGTCGACGCTGACCGGCGGCACGCTCACCGGGGGTGACCCGAACCAGCCGAGCCCGTCGAAGGTGTCGACCGGGAAGCCGTTCCACTCGGTTGCCGGGTCGAAGGCGTCGAAGGGGTTGGTGTCGCCGGCGGTGACCGTGGTCTTGCGGCGCAGGGTGTGGTCCGCCGTGCTCGTGTCACCGCTTCCCCAGCCGGTACCGGGGTTGACCCCGATCTGCCCGATGATGTCCACCGCC
>CAYVLM010000203.1:0-2577 GCA_964452225.1 uncultured Steroidobacteraceae bacterium
CGCCAATTAAAGCGGTACGCGAGCTGGGTTCAGAACGTCGTGAGACAGTTCGGTCTCTATCCGCCGTGGGCGCAGGGAACTTGAGAGGAGCTGCTCCTAGTACGAGAGGACCGGAGTGGACGAACCAATGTTGTGCCAGTTGTCACGCCAGTGGCATTGCTGGGTAGGTATGTTCGGTCGGGATAAGCACTGAAAGCATCTAAGTGCGAAGCTCGCCTCAAGATGAGGTTCCCCACCGGGTTAACCGGGTAAGACCGCAGCGAGACTAGCTGTTTGATAGGCCGCACGTGTAAGCGCAGCAATGCGTTCAGCCAAGCGGTACTAATGGTCGAGGGCTTGACCTAGTTCACGCGTCTAGCACGCCGCTGGACGCGAACCGATTCGCGTTGCCGGCCATCAGGCCGGCCACCCGCGACAGATCGATGCTTCCATCATTTCGGTTGGGCTGCCCGATGCCGGGCGGTCGCCACAATTGAAGATATCCCGGTGACGCTAGCGGAGAGGATCCACCCGTTCCCATCCCGAACACGGAAGTTAAGCTCTCCAGCGCCGAAGATACTTGGGGGGCAACTCCCTGGGAAAATAGGTCGTCGCCGGGATATTTCTTTCTCGCTCGCCCGGGGAGACCTATCCTTTCGCCATGGATCGGATCTGCCCGCTGCTCGCCCTCGGCCTGGACCTGCGCACCGCGGTCGACGGGTACGACCCCGACCACCGGTGCACCGCCGAGATCCCGGCGATCGCCCTGGACCGCGGCGTGCAGCAGCGGCTCTGCCTGCACGAGGGTCATCGCGAGTGCCAGCGGTTTCGGGACTGGTCGACCCGGCGCGCTGCATCGGCTCCGAGTCCTCACCCGGCGCTGGACGCCACCTTTGCGAGCACGCGTCTGGTGGTCGAGCCCGACGCGGCCTGGCTCGGAGTGGCGCTGCCGGCCAGGAGAGTCCCGCGGCCGGGCCGGGTGGCAGTCGGCGCCGCGGTGACCGTCCTGGCCGTCGGCTCGGTGGCGGCAGCCGGGGCCTCCACGCACGGCTTCGGCCTGCTGACGACCACCACGCCCAGCGCGGTTCCCAGCCCGGTGCCATCATCGACGCCGGGCTCGACCCCGACACCAGCGCCCACGGCGACCCCCACACCCGAGCCCACGGCGAGTTCGATTCCCACGCCCACCGCGGCACCGGCTACGCCCACCGCGGAGCCCACGCTGCGGACCTACCGCGTCCAATCGGGGGATACGCTCAGCTCGATCGCGCACAAGTTCGGCGTGACGGTCAAGGAGATCGAGGCGGTCAACGTCATCCCGGATCCGAACGCACTGCAGATCGGCCAGCTGCTCGTCATCCCCTGAGCGGGGCTCAGAACGGGGGCTGGCACGTTCGGCAGAAGGTGGTTGCCTCGTCACCGCCGATCTGGCGCAGCTCGCGACCGCAGCGTGGGCAGGCCTGGCCGCCCTTCAGGTGCACCTTCAGGAACTCGCGGTGCTGGGTCTCGATATGCGGTGGGACCAGTGAGCGCAGGCGTTCGGTGGCATCTGCGAGGACCGAGCGCATGGCCGCGTAGAGGCGATCGATCTCCTCCCCGCGGAGCGTGGCGCGCCGGCGGAAGGGGGCCAGCCGCGCTTCCCACAGGATCTCGTCCGAGTACGCATTGCCAATGCCGGCCACGAAACGGCTGTTGCGCAGGAGCGGCTTGAGCTCGCCCGGATGACGGCGGATCCGCTGGCGAAAGGCATCGAGCGTCAGCTCGGGGGCATCGGCATCGGGTCCCATCTCGCTCCATCCGGGGACGTCGGCGTCCAGCCGGTCGGGCTCGACCAGGTAGAGCTTGCCAAGCATCTCGCGATCGACGTAGCGCAGCTCCGATCCATCAGTGAACCGGATGCGCAGGCCCGTGCGCGCACGCACGCGCTCGCGCGCGCTCTGCACCAGCCAGAAGCGACCGGCCAGCATGGGGTTGGCCGCCAGCAGACGGATCGTCGTCCCGTCGCGCTCGAACGGCAGCAGGAGGAACTTGCCTCGCCGACGTGCCCGGCCGACGCCGAGCCCTGCCAGGTCCGCGAGCTCGTCCGGGGTCGCGCGCATCAGGATCGGGGTCGGCGCGCTCGCCTCCGCCACGATGCGCCCGGCGATCTCGACGGCGAGCTGCTCGGCAACGACCGTGAGGTCCGGGAGCTCAGGCACTGGGGGGCCCCATTGACCGTATGGTATGCTACGCCGGCTCTGCAGCAGACAACCTCATAATGCCGTGCGCGGAATGCGCGTCGAGCACCGGTCGAGGAAAAGAGGAGCACCAGTCAGGACAGACAGGCAGCCTTCTACCGATTTGAGCGTTCGAAACGCCCTCCACTGCACGGGAGGGCGTTCGCGTTGCAGGGACATTGTTGGACAGGAGCACCACACACTTGACTGAAGAGACGAACCAGCCCGCACCGAAGGCCGATGAGCCGATGGAATCCGCCATGTCGGCGGAGGACGGGAGTTCGGCGCCGTCCGACGAGCAGTCGGAGACGGTGGCCGGCGGGGAGCCCGAGCCTGCGGCCGAGACCGCCGAGCCTGCGGCCGAACCGGTGACCGCCGGCGG
>CAYVLM010000203.1:2677-4402 GCA_964452225.1 uncultured Steroidobacteraceae bacterium
CCGAGCCTGCGGCCGAGACCGCCGAGCCTGCGGCCGAACCGGTGACCGCCGGCGGCGAGGACGCGACGTCCGAGCCGGCGCAGGCCGAGCCGACCGCGGCTGAGCCCGAGCCGACAGCGGCGACGGAGGCAGGTGGGGCGTCCGCCGAGCCGCAGACCGTGGAGGCGGGAGCCGCGTCGGCGCCCAGCGGGAACGGCGCGGAGACGGAGGTCGCCGTGCCCACGCCGGTCGAGCCGGCGGTCGCCGAGCCGACGACCATGGCCGAGCTGCTCGACATGCCGGATGTCGAGGTGAAGAGCCTCAAGCACGGCGACGTGGTCGAGGGCACGGTCGTTCGCGTCGATCCGGACGAGATCCTGGTCGACTTCGGTGGCAAGAGTGAGGGGGTCGTCTCCAACCGTGAGCTGATCGGGCGACGCGGTCGTGACAGCGAGGAGTCGCGCCCCGAGATCAAGGTTGGCGACGAGGTGCTCGTCTACGTCCTGCAGCCCGAGTCGCCGGAGGGCCACGCGGTTCTCTCGCTGCGCCGCGCCGGGCTCGAGCGCAAGTGGCGCGCCATGCAGGAGCGGTTCGAGGCCGGGGAGATCGTCGAGGCCCGCGTCATCGATCACAACAAGGGCGGCCTCATCGTGGACCTCGGCGTCCGGGGCTTCGTTCCGATCAGCCAGATCGTCGACTTCCCGCGCCGCCCGCGCGACGAGCAGCCGCGCGACGCCGCCCAGGAGATCGCCGAGAAGCTCCAGCCGTTCGTCGGCCGCACGCTTCGGCTCAAGATCCTGGAGGTCAACCGCAAGGCGAATCGCCTGATCCTGTCCGAGAAGGTGGCGCTCTACGAGGAGCGCCGGGAGAAGCGCGACGAGCTCTTCAGCAGCCTGCAGGTCGGGCAGCGGGTCAAGGGCACCGTGCGCAGCATCGCCCCGTTCGGCGTCTTCGTCGACCTTGGCGGGATCGATGGGCTGGTCCACAAGAGCGAGCTCTCATGGAACAAGGTCAACAACCCGGAGACAGCCCACTCCATCGGCGATGAGGTCGAGGCCGAGGTCATCGACATCAATCACGAGCGTGGCCGTATCAGCCTCTCGATCCGTCGTCTCCAGCCCGATCCCTGGCAGGAGGCGGTCGCGAAGTACTCGATTGGCGACCTCATCGAGGGGATGGTCACCAAGCTCGTCAACTTCGGCGCCTTCGTTCGCGTCGAGGAGGGCCTGGAGGGTCTGATCCACATCAGCGAGCTGTCGAACCAGCGCGTCGCCCACCCAGGCGACGTGGTCAAGGAGGGCGAGACGCTCCGGCTGAAGATCATCAGCCTGGAGTCGGATCGGCACCGCCTGGGCCTCAGCCTCAAGCAGGCGGAGGACCGCCCGGCGGCCTCGCCGGCGAGCCGCTCGAGGTACGAGGATCGCCCGCCGCGCCGCGAGCGGCGCGATCGCCGCGGTCGGGAGTACCGGCCGGAGGATGCGGTTCGCGAGCCGGACGAGGGGATCGACAACACCATGGCAGCAGCCTTCGCCGAATCGGGTCTGCTCGCCCAGTTCCGCGCGGACCAGGCCGCCCGCGAGGCTGCCGAGTCGAGCGCGGAGGGCGAGGCGCCGCCCGCACCAGAGGCCGAACCGGCTGCTGCCGAGGCACCGGAGGCTGAGGCCGCCGCCGATGAGCCCGCCGCCGCGGAGGAACCGGCTGCTGCCGAGGCACCGGAGGCTGAGGCCGCCGCCGATGAGCCCGCCG
>CAYVLM010000204.1:0-4398 GCA_964452225.1 uncultured Steroidobacteraceae bacterium
CCGCTTCGATGGTCAGGTCTGCGTGCGGGATGCCTCGCCGAGGATGCGGAGCGCATCCTCAGGGCGCCGCGGGTCCAGGCCCAGCTCCGCCGAGGCGCGGCGCAGCCGGTAGAGGACCGTGTTGCGATGCACCCCGAGCGCCCGAGCGGCGGGTGCCACCCGGCCGTTGGCCCGCGCCACAGCCAGAAGCGTTTCGCGCAGTGCGCCGTCGCGTGCCGCTGCTTCGGACGCGGCGGGGCGTGCGTGCGGCTGCCCGGCGCGGTTGCGGGACCGCCGCTCGTCGGCGGCCGTGCCAGAAGCGCGCGCATGACGATGGTCAAGGCTTCGGCACCGACCTCGTCGACCCGCGCAAACGGCAGGTCGTCGAAGAGCCAGACCGATGCGCCGGCCCGTATCGGGCGCTCCAGGAGGTAGATCCCCTCGCGGGTCCGCCGTGAGCTGGTCCTCCCGGGACTTGACTCGAGCAGCCGACCATGGAGCGCGGCGAAGCGCGCGGCCAACGCCCGGCCTGCCGGACGCGAGTGCAGGGTCACGAGGTTCCGATCGACCGAGATGGCCACCCCGCGCCTGAGGTGACCGGCGACCATCCCAGCCGGCGTCCCCGGCGCGGGATCGGCGAGTGCCGCCTCCGCCGCCGCCAGACGCAGCTCGGAAGCGACCCCGTGCAGGCGTCGGTCAGGATCCTGGAGATAGGCAGCTGCGGCATCGGCAAACCAGCCCTGCGGACGCGAGGTGCCAAGGATCGGCAGGGCGTCGCCGGCGGTGTCCGGGTGCCAGGCACCGGAGGGCACACCGGTCAGCACCACCCCAACGGGGCGCAGGTCCGCCTCCGCGAGCAGCGCGACGAGCTCGTCGAGCGTCGGGCCCGGCGCAAGGTCGTGCTCCATCACGAGCAGCTGGCCGTCGGCCGTGGGCGGCAGGTGGGGAGCCGCTGATCGTGAGCAGACGATGCCGCGAACGACGGCGCGCAGCCGCTCGGGGGAGCCGGAGAGCAGGTGCGCCTCCGGGTCCACGGCTCGCCACAGGTCGATGACGCTGGTCACGGTGCTGCCGGGGCGACCGGCTCCCTATCCGCTGCCCGGATCGGCCGCCGCGGACAGGTCGGCGACGAGGTCCTCGAAATCCTCCAGGCCGATGGAAACGCGAACCAGGCCCGGGGTCAGGCCGGCGGCCGCGAGCTCGTCCTCTGAGAGCTGGCGATGCGACGACGAGGCTGGGTGCGAGCACAGGGTTTCGACGCTTCCCAGGCTGGTGGCGTGCACCGCCACGCGCAGGCGCGACAGGAACCGCTCACCGGCGGAGCGGCCACCGGCGAGGTCCACCGCCAGCATCCCACCGGCCATCCCGTCCCGCAGCTCGGTCGAGGCCAGCGCATGCTGGGGGTGGGACGCGAGACCGGGGTACAGGACCCGGGCGACGCCGGGCCGTCCCTCCAGGGCTCGTGCCACGGCCAGCGCGTTCGCCGAGTGCCGCTCCATGCGCAGCGCAAGGGTCTTCAGGCCCCGCAGGCCGAGGAAGGCCTCCAGCGGCTGGCCATTGCCGCCGACGCTCAGCACCAGGTGCCGAACGGCCGCCATCCGGTCGGCCGAGCCAATCACGGCACCCGCCACGAGGTCGGAATGCCCGCCGACGTACTTGGTCAGCGAGTGCACGACCAGGTCGGCTCCCAGGGCCAGCGGAGTGCACAGGTAGGGCGAGGCGAACGTGTTGTCCACGATCAGGAGTGCGCCGTGCCCGTGCGCGATCTCGGCCAGCGCCGCCAGGTCAGCGACATCGGTCGTCGGGTTCGCGATCGTCTCGGCCCAGACAACGCGCGTCCGGTCGCTCATGGCCGCGGACACGGCCGACGCATCGGCCAATGGAAGGAACCGGGCACGAACTCCGAAGCGGGCGAAGAGGCCCGTGAGGATGCCGTAGGTGCCGCCGTACAGCGACCGGCCGGCGATCACCTCGTCGCCCGGCTCGAGGACGGGGGCCAGCGCGGCGTGGATGGCGGCCATCCCGGACGCGGTGAGCACCGCCGCCTCCCCACCCTCCAGCTCGGCGAGGGCTTCCTCGAGCGCGGCGTGGGTCGGGTTCGAATACCGAGTGTAGGAGTGGCCGGGAACCCGGAACTCGAGCAGGTCGGCCAGCTCCTGGGCGCTGGCGACCTCGAAGGTGCTGGTCTGGTAGATGGGCGCGTTGACCGGGGGCTGCGGCGCCTGCGGCACGCGGCTCGCGGCACGGATCGCCCGGGTGGCGAAGCCTGGCATGGTCCCGGCGAGTCTACCAGCCGATGCCGGCGGATCGGTCAGGGAGTCGGCGAGGGGGTGGGAGTGGGGGTCGCGCCGGCATCGGGCCCCATCAGGCGCTGGCCGAGAGCCAGGATCGCGGCGAAGTCGGGCCTCAGGATGTAGGCGCCGCCGGGACCGGGGAAGACGGGCTGGACGAGCGGCGGCTGGATGACCGCCTTCTGGACGTCCTTGAGGTCCGCGTTCTGGACCGCCTCGGCGAGGATCGGGATCTGGGCTGCCGGTACGTCGGTCGAGATGGTGTTCTTCACCGCGTCAAGCAGGGCGGGCAGCTTGGTGAGGATGTTGCCCGCCGTGAGCTTGTTGCGGATCGCCTCCAGCACCTGCTGCTGCCGCGCGGCGCGGGTGAAGTCGTTGTCGCCGAGCCCCTTCCGGGAGCGGACGTAGGCGAGGGCGGTATGGCCGTCCAGGTGATGCACACCAACCGACATGTAGAAGCCGACCTTGTGCCCGTACTCGTCGATGTAGGTCGGGTCATTGATCGCGCGCGTGACCTTGACGTCCACCCCGCCGATGCTGTCGACCGCCTGCTTGAAGCCGAGCAGGTTGATGGCCGCGAAGTAGTTGATCTTGATCCCCAGCAGCTTGCCGATGGTGGCCTTCAGCGTGCCCACCCCGCCGAGCGGATAGGTCTTGTGGTCGAGGGTCGCGTAGATCAGCAGGCTGTTGATCTTGGCGTTGAAGACCCGGCCGTCCGGGAGGTAGACGCCGTACATGTCCCGGGGGATGGAGATCATGGCCGTCTGGCCGGTCGCCGGATCCAGGCTGACCACCAGGATCGTGTCCGTCAGGTGCTCGGAGCGGTTCGGCAGCCAGTCGATCCCGACGAGCAGCACGTTGATCCGCTGCGTGGTGGCATCCGGGATCTCGGACGGGGTGGGGATGTCGATGCCTATGGCGCCGCTGAAGGAGTCGTGCAGGACATCGTTGTTGCCGCCTGAGCCGCCCTGCGCCACGGCGTTGATCGTGTCGATGGCCTTGAGCGCCCAGTAGCCGGGGAGGGCGTGCATGGCGGCTGTCACGACGATCAGCGCCGCCATCGCGTACGTGGTCCATCGCCGCCAGTGCGGACGCTCGCGACGCAGGTAGGCCTGGGAGATCGCGATCAGGCGCCACACCAGGAGCAGCCCGTCGAGCGCCATGAGGGCCACCAGGAACCGGACGTCGAGAAGCCGCACGAGCACGTTGTTCGAGGCGATGCTCAGCACCAGCACCGCCAGGAGGACGAGGAGGATGAACGGGGCCGCCAGCATCCAGGCGATGCCGACCTCGCCGTTGTAGGCCTGGCCCAGCCCGGGGAAGAGGAACGAGAGGGCCGCCGCCAGCGGCGCCCTCGGATCCGGCCTCGGCCTGGCCTCCGTCTGCTGAGCCACTTCAGAACTCCCCACCGATGTCATTCGAACCCGGGCGCGCTGGGCGCGCGGAGTATACCGAAAGACTCCACGCCGTTCTGTGGTGAGCACCTAGCATCTGCGCGTGGATCGCTTCCGCTCCCTGCCCCGCTGGGCATGGGCCGCAACCGCCGCGCTTCTCCTCGCGGCACTAGGCACTGGCACTGTCTTCCTCACGTCCGGCGGCGGTTCCAGCGACCTGCCATCGGCCAGCCCAACCGCCCTGGCCCTCGCGAGCGCAACCCCTACGGCCTCGCCCACGCCATCGGCCACAGCATCGCCCACACCTGAACCGACCGCGGTTGCCCTGCGCTGCCCGCTCAACGGGCTCCCGGTGCCATCCCTGCCACCGGCCGCCCAGCCGGCCCTCATCGTGCAGGTCGAGAACCACCCGCTGGCGAGACCGACCCGTAACCTCACGAACGCGGACATCGTCATCGAGGCCACCGTGGAGGGTGACGTCACACGCTTCTCTGCGGTCTACTACTGCCAGCCCACCATCGGCCTCACCGGTCCCGTGCGGTCGGCGCGCTACTACAACATTGACCTGTGGCAGGAGATCCGCGGCCTGACAGTGGCCTTTGGAGCCAGCACCGGAGCGCAGAAGCGATTCGCCGCCGCCGGATTCCCGCAGATCAACGGGCTGTTTGGCAACTGGCCGTACTTCCGCCGCTACGGAAGCGCACCGGCACCGCACAACCTGTACGGAGATCTTC
>CAYVLM010000205.1:0-4359 GCA_964452225.1 uncultured Steroidobacteraceae bacterium
GGCGAACGGTCACATTCCGCTGGGACCTGCGGACCAATCGACCGCTCCGGTCGCCCGGCCGCTCACGCTCGCCTCGCGCTCGCCTCACGCTCGCCTCGCCGAGCTCCGCAAGCACCGACTCCTCAGATGCTGCGGCCATGCGCGTTAGGTCTGATCCAGGGCGTGTCGTGATCGTCGACTTCTCAGATGCTGCGGCCATGCGCGTTAGAGAGGTCCAGGCCCCGCTGGCGATGCTGCCGGCGCCGATGCCACGCTCAGCACGCGGCCTCGCGCAGAGCGCGCCAGGCCGCCGAGCTGTCTAGCGCGCACCAGGACGTCATATGAAGAGTCGAGCGCTGCCGGGGTGAGCGCTGCCGGGGTGAGCGCTGCCGGGATGAGCACGAGGGGGCCGAGCCCACTTGCCGGGCCGAAACTGCCGGCATTGGTCCGTCAGGCGGAGGGGAACTCCTCCGGGTGAAAGGCGTACGCCCACATGGTCACCGGCTCGAGGCGGAAGAAGACGATCTCGCCCCAGGTGTACGGGTCCGACCCGTAGGTCTGGGTCCACGTGCCGTGGATGAGCTCGTGGTCGGGGTGGTCCGGCCTGATCCACTCCACGCGGCCGTTGGCCACCACCGCGATCCGGTCGCCGTCCATGTGTGCGGCGGCGCAGGCCGGGTTGGCCTCGAGGTGGCGCACCTTGGTGGCGCGCACGCCCGTCGACATGGTGAAGCGGCCGTGGATGAAGAGCGAGTCGAGTGGCGAGACCCGCGGCTCCCCCTCGAGGCTCACCGTGGCGAAGGCGACATGCTTGGTCCCCTGCAGGTAGGTCACCACCTGCTGGGCCGTCAGCCGGCGCTGCGCGTTCACGATGCCGCGCATGTGCGGGTTCGCGCGTGCCATGGTCTCGTCGAAGAGGCGCTGGATCTCCGCCACCTCGCCGTCGGTCTCGAACATGTCCCCATCGTACGCGTCGGGCGAAGGGCAGAGGGGGCCGGCGATCGATGCGTGGGCCGCGGCGACCGGACCGGCCCGGGTCAGGCGCCCGTGCCCGCCGCCAGGCTCAGGCGCCGGCGGCCGCCGGCAGGCGCTCGAGGATGCCAGCGATCCCCACGGCCCACGTCGCCGCGCGCTCCAGCTCGCCGGACACGAGCTCGGGCTTCATGGTCACCAGGAAGCTCTCGCCGTCCGTCATCACCCGCGCGCCCTTCTCGCGCAGCCTGCGTGCGATCCCGGGCGCGGCCGCGCCGGACAGGATCCGTGGCCAGGTGACCCGGGTGTCGAACGCCGCGGCGGCCACGCCACGCAGGCTCGGAGCGTCGAGCCGGTCCAGGAAGGCGACCATGCCCGGCGTGACCCCATGCGCCTCCGTTGGTCCGCCCACCAGCAGCAGGTCCGTGCCGGCCGGGATGGCGGCTGGCGCATCGTCGATCGAGCGCACCATGGCCGTCCCGCGGGGGCGCAGCGCTGCCGCCATCGCCTCGGCAAGGCGCCGCGTGTTGCCGGTGCGGCTGGCGAAGACGACCAGGCAGTTCATCGTTCGATCCGCCGGATCACCCGCGGGTCCGCGGTTCGCCGAGCGGAACCGGCGGCCAGGTACACGAGCGCCAGCAGCAGGATCGCCTGGGCGACCTTCAGGCCGATGCCCCACGGCTCGAAGTGCGGGTCGCGCGAGGGCGCCACGCCGAAATAGGCCCAGATCACGAAGATCTGCAGCACGGCACCCAGGACCCACAGGATGCGCCGGTCGAAGGTCAGCAGCAGGATCGCCCCCAGCGCGAACGCGCCTCCGGCAAGCCCGCCGAAGAGCAGCATCGGTGGCGCATCGGCCGATGGGCCGTTCACGACCGTGATCACACCCACGCCGATGAGGAAGTACACGAGCGCCACGCCGGCCGAAGCGACCGCGGTTGCGTAGCGCACGAGGGTGCGCCGCCAATCATGCCTGGGCATTGCCAACCTCCCTCCGAGCGTTCATTGGTCGAGCTCGACGTGGATCGATCCTCCCGGGACAGCCCATTCCCTCGCCAGTGCCGATGCGACCGAATGGGCCCTGCCATCGCGCCATGGGCGGATCGGGGACGCCCCCAGCGGGGCGCTCACGGCCCCCGCACCGCCTGCTTCAGCGCAGACGGTGACCGATGGCCCTTGCCGGGCCAATGCGCGTGCCACACGCTCCACCCCTCGGGAGCGCCCGAGAGGCTCGGCGCGTTCACTGGCGTCGCCCTGCGTCCCCTCCGCTCCGGTGTTCCGCAGTCCCGCCGCAGTGCGGGTGCCCAAGAGTGGAATCACCAAGCGCGGGAGGGTAGAGCGATGTGGGCCTTCGTGGCAGGTGCATTTGGCTGGCTGGTGCTGACCGTGGGCGGCGTGAGTCCGTTCGCGGCCCTGGCGGCCGGCTGTGTCATCGCCATTCTCATGCTGCGGATCGACAGGCTCGCGCATCGCGTCGCCGAGCTTGAGCGGGCCGCGTCGGGGGTCGCGGAGGAAGCGACGCCCGCCGATGGGATTCACTATGACGGGGCGCCGGCGACCCAGGCCGCCGAACCCGTCACGGGCATTCCGGCGATTACGGCCGCCATTCCGGCGCCGGTCATGTCGGCGCCGCTGATCCCGACGCCGGCCATGCCGACGTCGGCCATGCCGACGCCCGAACCCGAGTGGCCGTCTCCCGTCGCGCCAACGCCCACCACGGGGTGGTACAACCCCACGGTGTGGGGGCGGGCGGCCGACGCCGAACCGGGAGCCTTCGATCAGATCTGGCCCAGGCTGCGCGAGTGGCTGGGCATGGAGGACATCGAGCAGCTCCTCGCGGGTCGCCTGCTCGCGGTGGTTGGCGGGCTCGCGCTGGTCATCGGCTGCGTCTTCTTCCTGGGGCTGGCGTTCACCCGCGGCTGGATCGGACCGGAGGCCCGCGTGGTGCTCGGCCTGGTGGTCGGCGCCATGCTGTTTGGACTCGGAATCTGGCTCCTGCTCAGGGCGTCGGATCGGGCGCGCCTCGTCCTGGCACACGTCCTGGTCGCGGTTGGCCTTGCGGTACTTTCGCTGGCCCTGTTTGCCGGCACACGCCTCTACGACCTGGTGGTGCCCGAGGCGGGCGTCGCCGGCTCGTTGCTCGCGGCGGCGCTGGCCGCGGTCTTTGCGGTCCGCGCCAGGTCCCAGCTGGTGGCGGCCTTTGGCCTGATCACGGTGCTGGCGGCGCCGCCGGTGATGGGCGCCAGCGCAACGCTCCTGACGATCGTCTTTCTCGGGACCGCGCTGGCCGGGACCACCGGCGTCTCGCTGTTTGCGACGTGGCGCTGGCTGCCGCCGCTGGCGTTCCTGCTCGCGGCGCCCCAGGTGGCCAGCTACGTGAGCTCGCCCGGGCAGCTGGCGGTGGCCCTGCCGGCGCTGGGCGGATTCTGGGTTCTCAATGCCCTCGCGGCCGCCGGCGAGGAGGTGCGTCACCCGCATAACCTGCTCCGGCCGTCGTCCGCGACGCTGCTCGAAGTCAACGGCCTCTTTGCCGTTTGGGCCGGATTCACGCTTCTCAGCGGGACCGATGAGCCCTTGCGCGGGGCCTATCTGCTGACCCTTGGACTGGCGCACCTGGCGATTGCGGCCTACTTCCTGCTCCGCAGCGGCGAGCGGCATCCCTTCGGCCTGCTGGCAGCGGGAACCGGGATCGGCGTCATCACCCTGGCGGTGCCGGTCCAGCTCGGGGCACCGTGGATCGCCATGGCGTGGGCCGTTGAGGCGGTCGCGCTCGCGTGGGTCTATGTCGTGCGGAAGCACGGCTACAGCGGGCTGGCCGCCATCGTGCTCGGCCTCCTCGCCACCGGGCGGGTCATTGTCGGCTACGCGGACCTTGCGCAACAGCCGACTCCCGCGGGTGCCATCCCATTCCTGAACGCGTCCGGCGCGGCCCTTGGCTTCCTGCTGCTGGCCGCCGTGGTCGCCATCCTCATCCTCCGCCGTCGAGACGAGCGGGTCGGGGTGGCAGCCATCATGGTCGCCGTGGTTGCCGGCGTCCTGCCTGTGGAGCTCAGCGGCATCCCCCTGGTCACCGGGTGCGCGATCCTGGCAACCGGGGCCCTCGTGATCCAGAGTCGCTGGCTCGCTCCGCTGCAGCCTGCTCCGGAGGCGCTCCAGGAGATGGAGCCTCTGATCCGCGACCTGGCCGACCGTGGCCTGTACGCCGCCGGCCTGATGGCCACCGGGCTAGCAGTCTGGTACGGCATCGTCGACGAGCTGCCCGCCTGGATGACCGTGGCGTGGACCGTTGAGGCCGTCGCGCTGGCCTGGGTATACGCGTCACGAGGACGCGGGTTCAGTGCGCTCGTTGCCGGGCTCCTGGGAGCGCTGGCCACCGCAAAGGTGGTCTTCGACTACCTCGGTGCCGCT
>CAYVLM010000206.1:0-4353 GCA_964452225.1 uncultured Steroidobacteraceae bacterium
TGGCGCCCATGAGGGTCGTCCCGCTCCGCATCCTGCTCCCGCCGGAGCGGCAGCCGAGCCCGGTCCGAACGTAGGTGCCCCGCTCGCCAACCTCCCGCGCAATCCGCCTGGCGCGGATCCTGGCCCTGGCCGTGATCATTGGCGTGGGGATCAGCGAGCTCTACTTCGCCGTCACGGGATGGACCCAGAACGACGCCGGCGCCTACTGGAACGCCGCCATGCGGCTTCGAGACCATCAGCCGCTCTACCCAATGGTGGCCGACGTCGAGGCTTCCGACGTGTACCGATACGCCCCCTGGCTGGCCTGGCTGACGGTTCCGTTCACCTATCTGCCGGTCCAGGTCGCCGGGGCCATCTGGTCCGTCTTCCTGCTGGCCGGCAGCGTCCTGGCCGTGCTTCCCCTGGCCCGCCGCGGCGCCTGGGTGCCGGTCGCCTTCTTCTTCCCCATCCTGGTGGGCATCAGCGCGTACGGGAACGTCCAGGCCCTGCTGATCGCCGTCCTGGTCTGGGGCGTGGACCGGCGCAGTGGCGCGGTGTGGGTTGGGGTGGCGGCCTCCCTGAAGATCTTCCCCATCCTCTTCGCCGTGACGTACCTGGTTCGCGGGCAGTGGCTGCGCGCCGTTCTCGCCGTGGCGGTCGGGGCCCTGCTGTGGCTTCCGGCGCTGCTGTACGACCTGACCGGCTACGTGACCGTGCCCGGTCAGGCCGGGCTGTTCGGGAGCGCGCTGGTCTGGTCCGTGGTCGCGGCATGCGCGGTGCTGATGGCGGCCTGGCTGGCGCGGACCCGCTACGGCTGGCTCTCGTCCGCCACGGCGGTGGTCCTTGCCGCACCCCGCTTCTTCATCTATGACGTGACCTACCTGCTCGTTGGCGCCGATGCCGGAGGTACCCCGTCCGATTCGGCTATGGCCAGGCTGGTGCGCGGAACGCAGACTCGCGGTTGACAGTACCCGGTATCGTCGGACCGCCCCAGGAGGGAGCATGCACAGCCACGACTCCGCGAGCACCGCGCGCACCCGCGCCGACTTCCCCACCGAGACCGAGTGGGCAGAGTGGGTCCGGGACTACTACCGGGACATTGAGACCTATGACTGGGTCGATGTCGCGGACAACCTGCGCGGCCCCGAGGCGCTCTTCCACCGCAACCGCCGCTGGGTGGTCCGGCGCCTGCTGGCGCGGTACGGGGCGCAGTCGCCCATGCTCGACGCGGGCTGCGGCACCGGGTTGAACCTGGCCTCCATGCCGGCAGGCTCAACGGGGCTGGACATGAACCCACGCAACCTGGCCCTCGTGCGCAAGCGCCTGCCCGAGCACATCGCGGTGGAAGGCGACATCGAGGCCATGCCCTTCGAGGACGCCTCGTTCGCCACGGTGGTCTGCACCGAGGTGCTCGAGCACGTCCCCTACCCGGAGACCGCGCTGCGCGAGATTCGCCGCGTGCTGCGGCCCGGCGGCCTGCTCCTGGGCTCGGTGCCCTGCCACTCGCTGATCTGGAAGCTGCGCTTCCTCTCCAGCACGTGCCCGGGGGACGAGCCGTTCCACAACGAATACCGGCCGGACGAGGTGCAGGCCATGGTCACCGGAGCCGGGCTCACCGTGGAGCGCATCTGGTACTCGCTCGCGCACTTCAACGTCCTCTTTGCCGCGCGCCGTCCGGCTGACGGGTGACGCGGATCCCGGCCTGTCCGCCGGTCGGGAGCGTCCGATACTGACGGCGTGCTGACGCTGCGGTCCATCTGGGGACAGCCGGCGCGGACGATCGTCCTCGTCGTGGCGGGTGCGCTGATCCTGTTCCAGCTCGTCTGGCTGGTGCGGTCGTGGCCCATGTGGGACATGGACGCCTACTGGTACGCGGGCCTGCGCATTCGCGACGGGCTTCCCCTGTACAGCTCCGCGAACTGGATGGCGCCCGGGCTGGACCCCATCAACGACCCCAAGGTCTACCGCTACGCTCCGTGGCTCGCCTGGCTCTGGGCACCACTGACGCTCCTGCCCCGGGAGGCGGTGAACGTGGGCTGGGGGGCGGTGCTGCTCATCGCCGCGGTGGCGACCCTCTGGCCGCTGCTCCGCCACCCGACACCGGCCTCCCTGGCCCTCGTGGGAGTGGTGGGCTGCTTCGAGCTGCAGAGCGTGCGGATGGGCGGCATCCAGGCGCTGCTCGTCCTGCCCCTCGTCTACCGCCTGGAGCGCCGGGACGGACCGTTCTGGGTGGGGGTGGCGGCCTCCCTCAAGCTGACGCCGCTGGCGTTTGCGCTCCTCTTCCTGATGCGCCGCCAGTGGATGCGCTTCGCCGTGGCGGTGGCCGTCACCGCGGCGCTGTGGGCGCCGGTCCTGCTCTTCAATCTCTCGGGGTACGTGACCGCGGTGGGCGACACGATCCTGCCGGTGGCGCTCTGGCCGGTGGCGCTGGTCCTGGCGCTGGCCGGCGTCGCCTACTCCTGGCGTCGTCCGAGGTTCCAGGCCGCGGCCACCGCGGTGCTCACCCTGGTCGGCTCGCCCAAGATGCACATCTCCTACCTGTCGTGGCTCCTGGCCGCTCCCGCGGCTGAGCCCGGTGCGAGAACATTTGCCAAACGGTTCGCCAGGTCGATGGAGTAGTTCTGCCCCCGATCGTGCGGGTAGACCTGGAACATGTTCGCCACGTACAGGTCCTTGACCGGCGTCTCGAACGGCGGGATGTGATGGCGGTAGTCCGCAGTCACGATGGGCTGGGCGAATGGCGCGGAGAACGACCAGGCATCGGTCACCCATGAAGGATCAAAGGCCGGGTTGAAGGACGCGAGGTGCGGCAGAAACTCCGCGAGCACGTCGTCCTTGGTGGCCTTGAAGATGGGATCGTCCATGGGCCGATAGCTGCCCAGATAGACGAGGTGTCGCCCGCCGTAGTCGGCGGCATCCATGTAGTTGGTGTGCTCCACGAGGGCCACGAACGGGAAGCCCGGCTGGTTGACGTTGACCCAGTAGGCATCGGTCAGGGGACGGTCCAGGGCCAGGACCAGGCAGTGCGCGCCAAGGGCAGCGCCCCATTCGTGGCGAGCGCGCCAGGCCTGCGGCAGCTCCGGCACCAGGCCCGCGGTGAGGCGGGTGGCCAGGGTGGAGATGACGGCATCGGCTTCCAGGACGCCCCCGCCGAGCTCGATGCGGAAACCGTTCGTCTGGCGCTGCACCTCGCGAACCTCCGTCCGGAAGCGCAGCTCGCCCCCGAGCTCGCCGATCCGCTCGGCCAGGCGGTCGTAGAGGCGTCGGAAGCCGCCGCGCAGGTAGCCGAGCTCCGCCGTCCGATCGTGCACCCGGGCCCAGAACCAGGGCAGGGCGATGGTCTCCGCGGCCTCGCCGAACTTGGCGCTCAGCAGCGGTTCCCAGACCGTGCCGTACGCGCGCGACCCCATCCAGCTCCGTAGCCAGGTCGATGCCGTGCGCCCCTCCAGGCTTCCCCCGTCGGGGAAGGCGCGCAGCACGGCGAGCGTGGCTCCCATCCGCAGCCTCGACGACAGCGGCAGCGGGCCGAAGCGCAGGAGCGAGGAAGCCGAGTCGAGCTGGTGGAGCCGGCCGTCCCAAAGCACCACGGTGCGGGGCCTGCGCCAGACGAGCTCGTCGCCGAGACCCAGCTCGGTGATCAGGTCAATGGCGTGATGGTCGGTGCGGAAGAGGTGGTGGTAGAACCGCTCCAGCCAGGGGGCGTCCGGCCCCTCTCCCAACTGGAAGCCGCCGACCAGGCCGCCGGGCACCGGCTCACGTTCGATGACGGTCACCTTCTGGCGCCGCTGCGCCAGGCGCAGAGCGACCGTCAGCCCAAGGGCACCACCACCGAGAACCGCGTAGCGGGTGGACATCGCGGGATATAGTGCCCGGTCAGTGGCTGCGCTCGCCCGCCGGTTCGCGACTCCCCTCGGTGGTGCCATTGCCCTGTTCCTGGGCCTGGTGGCCATCACCGTGGTGGTGGCCGCCACCCCCGCCGGCCAGCGCTGGAACGGGGACGTCCAGCTCTACCACGACTACGCAGGAACCTTCCTGAACGGCGCCATTGGCTCGACACCCTACCTCTCGTGGTATCCGCCGCTGACGTTGCTGCCCATCACCCTGCCCCGCCTGCTGACCGACGACTTCGGCCTCTATTCGTTCCTGTTCGGCTTGGAGATGGCCGCCATCGTGGCAGCCGGGCTGCTGATCGTTGCCCGCATCGATCGAGGATGGAACCGGGCGCTGGGAGCCCCAGCGATCACCTGGACCTACGTGGGGCTGGCGCTCCTGGCGGGGTTCGTGGTCTCCTGGCGGTTCGACGCGCTCCCCGCCATCCTCGTCGCGGGGGCGGTGCTCGCCGCCCTGGGCGGAAACGCCGTCACCACCGGTGTC
>CAYVLM010000207.1:0-1495 GCA_964452225.1 uncultured Steroidobacteraceae bacterium
ATCCGTGGGTCACGAGCACCTTCCCCGCACCTCCCTACGGAGTCCAGCTGGTCACGTTCGCCCAGAACCTGCTGCTGCCGCTGGGGATCACCTTCGTCCTCTTCTACTACACCGACGTTCGTCGCAGGGCCGCCGAGGCCCGCTCGGACGAGCTGCTGACCAACGCCATCCCCGTCTCGATCGCCACGCGGCTCAAGCGCGGCGAGGAGCGCATCGCCGAGGCGTACCCGGAGACGACCGTCCTGTTCAGCGACATCGTCGGGTTCACGCCGTGGACCAACCGGACCGATCCGGACCGGGTGGTGGGGCTCCTCGACGCGCTCTTCTCGCGCTTCGACGACCTCGCCGCCACATGCGGCGTGGAGAAGATCAAGACCATCGGCGACGCCTACATGGCGGTGGCCGGTGCTCCGGAGCCGAGACGCGATCACGCGGAGGCGGCGCTCACCATGGCCCGTCGCATGCTGGCGTCGGTGGCGGAGTGGCGCGCGGAGCACGGCGTCGATCTCGAGGTGCGCATCGGGCTGGCCAGCGGGCCGGCCATGGCGGGCGTCATCGGCCGCCGACGGATCCTGTTCGACGTCTGGGGCGACACCGTGAACACCGCATCGCGAATGGAGTCGTCAGGCGTGCCCGGGCGCATCCAGGTTGCGGGAAGCACCCGGGAGCACCTGGGAGACCGATATCGGTTCGAGCCGCGCCAGGTGAAGGTGAAGGGCCTGGGGCCCATGAAGACCTTCCTCGTCGTCGAGGATCAGGAGAGCGCATCGCGCTAGCGCTGGCCGGCCAGGATGGCGTCGAAGTCCGGTCCGGGCGCCGCCTCGATCACGAGCCGGCCCCCGACGCCGTCCGGCAGGGCAAGCCGCGTGGCGTGGAGCATCAGGCGGGCAGCCCCGCCCACCGGCCGTGGAGAGCCGTAGCGCGGGTCGCCCAGGATCGGGTGGCCGAGCGCAAAGCAATGGACACGGAGCTGGTGGCGCCTGCCCGACTCCGGGACGAGCTCGACGAGGTCCGCATCCCGCAGTCGTTCGGTGACCGCGTAACGCGTGCGGGCCGGCTTGCCGCGAGGGTCGACGCCCACGCGCCCCGAGCCGAAGGCGCGCAGGGGACGGTCGATCTCGCCCGAGGGCGGATCGAGGTGTCCGAGCACCACGGCCAGGTAGGTCTTCTCGACCTCGTGTGCCTCGAACAGGCCTGACAGGCGGCGGTGCTCGTCGGCGTCCTTGGCGAAGACGATGACGCCGCTCGTGTGCCGGTCGAGCCGGTGGACGATGAGCGCGCGGCGGCCCAGGTAGGCGGTGACCAGGGCCTGGAGCGATGGCTCGTCGGGCGAGGCGGCCGGGGCCGACGCCAGGCCGGGCGGCTTGTTCAGGGCGATGAGCCGGTCGTCCTCGTGGACGATCAGGTCCGGGAGCTGCATGCAACCCGCATTGTCCGCGCGACGGCGCTCAGCCGTTGACCCAGAGCAGCCAGACGAGGATGCCGTAGCTGACGA
>CAYVLM010000207.1:1505-4343 GCA_964452225.1 uncultured Steroidobacteraceae bacterium
GCGTCCGGCTCTCCGTGCTCGAACCGCGCCCGCGCCCCGTGGACGATGCCCCCAACCGCGATCGCCATCAGCAGCAGGGCGCCCAGCCCGGCCACCAGCTGCGCGTGGCTGATGGCGCCCAGGATCGGTCCCGGCGTGTAGGCGGCATCGGCGAAGAAGACGACCGTGGCGTTGAACGCGTTGCTGCCGAAGAGGTTGCCCACGGCCAGGTCGTAGGAGCCGATCTGCACCGCGGCGATCGAGGCGACGAGCTCGGGAAGCGAGGTGACCACCGCCAGCAGGGTCGCGCCGACGAACGTCTCCGCCAGGCCGGTGTTCACGGCGATCCCCTGGGCCGACAGCGCGACGAGCGGCGCGGCAACGAAGACCAACCCGGTGGCGGCAAGGAAGCGTCCCACGTGGTGGCGCAGCGGCCGGGTCGGACGCCGAGAGCTCCAGCCGGTGGGTGCCAGCAGCGCTCCCTCGTCCACCCCCGGTCGGCTCTGCTCGGTGGCCCTCTGTGCGTCGGCACGGTCGGCCCGGCGCACCCATCCGGCAGCCAGCGCGTAGGCGGCGATGATGATGAATGACTCACCGCCGATCCAGCCGACGTGGATCCGGGTCGGCGTCACGATCCCCAGCAGGACGATGGCAGTGAGCGCCATGGCGATCGACGCCAGGCGTGCCTGGCCCAGGCCGACTGACGGCCACACCGCCCGCCGCCGGAGCAGGTCGATCACCGCGAGGATGGCCATGTTGGCCATGCTCGAGCCGAGCACACCACCGATCGCCAGGTCCGGCGCCCCCTCGACCGCCGCGCTGACCCCGGTGGCGATCTCCGGCAGGCTGGTGGCGACCGCCATGAGCAGCATCCCCACCAGGAGGCCGCCCAGGCCGGTGCGCACCGCGATCGCGTCGCCGTGGCGGGCCAGCGCGGTGCCGGCCAGGACCACCGCACCTGAGGAGAAGGCGAAGATTGCGATCAGCGCGACGAGCGAGAGCGACTCGAGCATGGCGGCGGGCTCACAGGGCCCCGAACCGCTGTCGCACCAGGCGCGTGGCGCCCAGCGCCGCCGGGAATCCCACCCCGATGCCGGAAACGATGACCAGCCAGGCGGTGGCCGGAAGCGGCACGGTACCGAACAGGCCGCCCAGCGGCGAGTAGATGAGAGCCAGCTGGAGGGCAAGGCTGACCAGGACGGCGACGACCAGCCAGCGGTTGGCCAGCAGCGGCGATCCCTCGTGGACGCGGATCACGAGGAGCCGAAGATACTCCTGGACCACGAGCGCGGTGAAGGTCATGGTCCGCGCGGTCTCCAGGTCGAAGGCGGCCAGGCCGATGGCGAACGTTCCCAGCACGATGGCCGCGATGATCGCACCCACGCTGGTCACCAGGGCAAGCATCGCCCGACCGATGATCGGTCCGCGCCGGGGACCCTGGTCCATGATGCCCGGCGCCGCCGGGTCCACCGCCAGCGCAACGGCGGGGCCGCTGTCGGTCACCAGGTTCACCCACAGGATCTGTACCGCCGTGATCGGCAGCTGCCCGAAGAGCGAGGCGACGAGGATGAGGAGCACCTCGGCCAGGTTGCCGCTGAGGAGGTAGTTGAGGAACTTGCGGATGTTGGCCGCGATCCGCCGGCCCTCTTCGATGGCAGCGACGATGGTGGCGAAGTTGTCGTCGAGCAGGACCATGTCGGAGGCGTCGCGGGCGACGTCGGTCCCGCGCACGCCCATGGCGATGCCGACGTCGGCACCCTTGAGGGCCGGGGCGTCGTTGACCCCGTCACCGGTCATCACCACGGTGTGGCCCGTTCGGCGGAACGCTTCGAGGATCCGCAGCTTGTGGACCGGCTCGACGCGGGCGAAGATCTCGACGCCCTCCACGATGGCCTCGTCGGTCAGGCCCTCGAGCTCGCGGCCTTCGACGGCGCGTCCGCCGAGGCCGATGGTGGTGCCCACCGCCGCCGCGGTCCGCGCGTGGTCGCCGGTGATCATGACCACCCGGATCCCCGCCGATTGGGCGGCCCGCAGCGCCGGCGCCGCGGCGGAACGCGGTGGGTCGGCGAGCGCGGCGAGGCCGTAGAAGACGAGGTCGGTCTCGATCTGGTCCCGTGCCTCGGGAGCCCCGGCCTTCCCGCCGAGCGCCAGCACGCGGAAGGCCTGGTCGGTCAGCTGCGCCTGCGCCTCGCTGATGGCGGCCAGCTCGGCGGGAACCAGCGGAGCGATGCGACCGTGGCGGAGGAGGCGCGAGCAGCGCGGGAGGAGCACTTCGGGCGCTCCCTTGGCCAGGACCATGGTGGCGTCGTCACGCCTGACGACCACGCTCATCCGCTTCCGCTCGGAGGAGAACGGAAGCTCCTCGACCCGTTCCCATGCGTCGAGGTCGAGGCCCGCACGCGCGGCCGCGTCGAGGAGTGCGACCTCTGTTGGATCGCCCATGAAGCCGCCGTCGCTGCGGAGCCGGGCGTTGTTGCAGAGGCCCGCCGCCAGGAGCGCCGGGCCTCCCGGGGGCCGGTCCGTTTCACCGTCGCCAAGGTCCTGCATCCGTCCATCGGCGTAGAGGCGTCGAAGGCTCATCCGTCCCTCGGTGATGGTGCCGGTCTTGTCGGTGCAGACGACGTCGGCTCCGCCCACGATCTCCACGACTGGCAGCGAGCGCACCAGCGCATGGCGCTCGAGCATGCGTCGGGTGCCGAAGGCCAGGGCCAGGGTCATGACCACCGGCAGGCCCTCGGGAATGGCCGCCACCGCCAGCGCCACCGCGGCGATGAACGTCTCCAGCGGGCCCCGACCGCCGATCGTGAGCTGCAGCAGGGCGATGAGGGCGATGAGCACGCCGATCACCGCGGTGATCCG
>CAYVLM010000208.1:0-4338 GCA_964452225.1 uncultured Steroidobacteraceae bacterium
CTCGGGGCACCAGGTGCCGAAGAAGGGGGGTGCCTCGGTCCGATGCTCGGTGAGCGAGGTCCGCGCCCGAGCCTCCAGCCAGGCAAGGACCCGGTGGCCGATGCCGCGACGTATCCAGTCCGGATGAACGGTGGCGTGCACCCGGTGCTCCCGCAGCCCGTCGCGCGTGTCGACCCAGAAGGTGAAGGCGTATGCGACCAGCGTGCCGTGCTGCTCGACGAGCACGAGGTCGCGGTCCGCGACGAAATGGTCGTCGTCGCGGATGAAGCGGTTCATCAGCCCCTCCGCGGACTCGTGCTCGTCCACGCCATCGGCGCGGTTTGCCGCGTTGGCAAGCGCGGCCATCTCCTCGACGTCGCGTTCGCCGCGCCATGGCCGGAAGGTGAGCTCCAGCCCTGTTCTCGTTTCCGTGTTCATGGTGCGTGCTCCGTGTGACCTGCGGCGGGGCGCCTGTCCCCGCCGCAACCCGTGCGATTCGGACTATCCAACTCGCTTCAGCTTTCCGGTGCGCTTGGCGTAGCGCTCTGCCCGGCCGAAGGCCCAGATGCCGAAGGGGATGAAGACAACACCCATCAGCAGCAGCGGCCACACGTCGCCGAGCAGCGCTCCCACGCCCGCCCCCGAGATCAGCCCCTGCCGCACGCCATCGAGGACGTACGTCGCCGGGCTGAAGTGGCTGAGCACCTGCATCCAGCCGGGCAGCACGCTGACCGGGTAGTAGACCCCGGAGATCAGCAGCAGCACCGACTGCAGTACGAAGGTCATCTGCGCCCCGCGCTCCACGTACATGAGCGGCAGAATGGCGGTCATGATCCCGATCCCGATGAAGCTGAAGGATCCGAGGACCATGAACGCCGCGCCGGTCAGGAAGTTCGCGTGGGACAGGTTCAGCTCGAAGAAGAGCGCGAGCACGGTGAGCACGACCACGGTGTGGACGAGCCCGTAGGCGATCGCGTACAGCGTCGAACCGACCATCTGCGCGTAGCGCCGCACCGGGGCCATGAAGGTGTACTCCAGGGTCCCCTCCCAGCGCTCCCAGGCGACCGTCTCGGCAATGAAGCTGAAGACGACCGACAGGTAGTTCCAGAAGACGGCGCCGATGACCAGCGTCAGGAGCAGGGTTTCGTTGCCCTGGTCCTTGCCGATCAGCGACACGGCGAGCGCGCCTGCGATGGCGTAGACCAGGAAGGCGATCTCCCAGCCCCAGTAGCGCTTGGTCAGGTTGAAGTTCCGCTCGACGAAGGCGAAGCTGGCCCTCATCTCGCGAGCCATCAGGCTCATGGCGTCCTCGAGTCTCCCTGTCGGTGGGTTGGAGCCGGTCCGGACCCCTCAGAGGGACCGGACCGGCCGAAGCGTCGGGTCCGCCGCGACGCGCGTGCCGACGCGCACCAGCTGGCGGCCGACCCAGCGCCGGATTCGGCGCTCGAGCGCCCGGTCGCCGCTCGGGCCGTGGATGGCGCGGCGCATTCGCGCCACGCGCTCCTCGTCCGCCGCGATCAGGTCGCGCGGGGTCGGAAAGGTCATCACGGTGCTCACCTCCTTTCTCGTCAGCTACTCGTTCTCATTGGGGTTGTCGCTCTCGAGGTCGTCGTCGAGGCTTCGACCGGTGAACGTCATGAAGACGTCCTCCAGCGTCGGCGCCCGGTCGTCACCGCGGACGACCATGGCCTTGAGCCCCGACGGCGTGTCCTCGACCACGATCCGGCCGTCGTTGATCAGTGCGATCCGGTCACAGAGCCGCTCCGCCTCGTCGAGATCGTGCGTGGTCAGCACGATCGTCGCGTCGTGCGTGTCTCGCAGCTCCTCCACGAACGCCTGGACGTCCAGCTTCGAGCGGGGATCCAGGCCGGTGGTCGGCTCGTCCAGGAGCAGGAGGGTGGGGCTGGTCAGCAGCGCCCGCGCGATGGCGACCTTCTGCTGCATGCCCCGGCTCATCTGCTCCAGCGGGCTGCCGAGCCGCTTCTCGCCGATCCCCAGCCGGGCGAGGATCCTGCGTGACTCCGCGTGCGCCGTTCCGGCGTCCAGGCCGTAGAGGCGCGCCGCGTAGTGCAGGTTCTCGTCCGGGCTGAGCTTCTTGAAGAAGGCGGCGTCGACGCTGACCCGGTTGATCACGCGCTTGACCGCCATCTCGTCCCGCTCGATGTCGTGGCCGAAGACCTCGACTCGACCGGCATCCAGAGTGAGCAGCGTGCTCACCAGGCGGATCAGCGTGCTCTTCCCGCTCCCGTTGGCGCCCAGGATCCCGTAGATCTCGCCGCGTCGGATCCGCAGGCTGACGTCGTTCACCGCGACGACCGGCTTGCGCTTGCGGCCCACGACGAACGTCTTGGTCAGGTGCTCCACCAGGAGCGCCGGGACGCCGTCGCGGTCGATCGGCCGCTGACGCGGCGTGACCCGGGCGGTCGGTACGCTCTTCACTTGTTCTGCCACCACGGTCATGGCTGGCGTCCCTTCCGAATGCTTCTGGTCCCGAAGATGAGCTGAGCCGCGGTCCCTGCCGGGTCCGCGGCTCGTTGGTGGCCCCGCGCGGGGCATCAAAAAACCGTGGACCCGATCCGGCCCACGGCTCGTGGCTTCGTCCGGCGGCACTGCCGCCTTCTCGTCAGCTCGACGTGGGCACAGATCTCCCGTCGAAGGAGCCGCTGGTCGGCGTCCGTCGGCGTGCGCAGCTGGCGCAGATGAGGAGAACCATGTGCGTCGTTTCGCTCCTGTAGCTGGTGGTTGACCGATGCCGGAGGCCCGTCTGGTCTGGCGCTCCGGCCGCGGAGTCTACGGCTGGCCCGGGCCCCGTGTCAAGGAAACGCGCCCGGCCCCTCAGACGGAAGGCAACGTCAAGAGCCAATGGGGGCTACCTGACCCGGCGCTCCGGCCCTCGTGCCCGGGAACCTGGGGGCTGGCCCTCTGGCGGGAGGATGGGAGAATGGCCCGGGCACAAACGGAGGGTGTGGGTTCATGCGCGTCCACCGCGGGCTGCTTTTCTGGGGCCTTGCCCTGATCACTGCCGGCGCCGTCGCGTTCGCCCTGCAGGAGGGGTACCTGGCCCGCGACACGATGGCCGGTGCCTGGCGGCTGTGGCCGCTCATCCTGGTCGCCATCGGCTTCAGCCTGATCGTCTCCCGGACCTCGGTCGCCGTGCTCGGGACCGTGATCGCCGCGCTCGTCGTCGGCGGCATCGTCGGGACGGCCATCGGCGTTGGCCCGGGAATCTGGGGCACCTGCGGCTCCGGCCCCGCCGTGGGCGACCTGGCGCAGCACAGCGGCAGCTTCGCCGGATCGTCTGCCTCGCTCGACTGGCGCCTGAACTGCGGCCGGGTGGACGTCACCGTTGCGAGCACCCAGGATGGCTGGAGCGTCGCGGCGGGCAGCACAGCCAGCTCGCAGCCGACGGTCGCGTCTGGCGACGCAACGCTGCGCATCGACTCCGCCAGCGACAGCGGCAACGTCTTCTCGGACCGGGGCGACCGCTGGATCGTGACGCTGCCGACGGCCACCGCGTACGCGGCAACGATCCACGCCAACGCCGGCAGGCTGAACCTGGACCTGAGGGGCGGGACCTTCTCGAGCCTCGACCTCCAGCCCAACGCCGCGGACCTGCACCTGCTGCTCGACGACGCTTCGATCACCGGGCTTGACCTGGAGATGAACCTTGGCTCGGCGAACCTGACGGCGAACGCCGGCACGTCCCTCTCCGGCACCATCCAGATGAACCTCGGGAGCGTCAACCTCTGCGCACCGTCGGACCTGCCGATGCGCATCACCTCCTCGGGAACCTTCTTCACCATCAACCTTGGCGGCGCCGGCCTCACCCACAGCGGCGACACCTGGGAGAGCGCGGGGTACGCCTCCGCTACGCATCGGATCACGCTCGACGTCCACGGGAACCTTGGGAGCTTCACGCTCAACCCCTCGGGAGGGTGCTAGATGAACCGCCGACTGTACCGATCCAACACCGAACGCGTCCTGGGCGGCGTCGCCGGGGGGCTCGCGGAGTATTTCGACCTGGATCCTGCCCTCGTGCGCGTCGCCTGGGCGGTCCTGATCCTGGCGAGCGGCGGCATCTTCCTGCTGCTCTACATCGTGATGTGGGTCGTGGTTCCCGAGGCGCCGCCCGGCTTCCTCTCCGGCGGCCAGCCCTGGCCCGGCTCCCCACCCGGAGGCACCACCACGCCCCCGCCCCCCGCCGGCGAGACCAGAGAAGGGGATCCGCCATCGCCCGACGCCCCGCGGACGCAGCCGCCCTCCGCCGCCCAGGAATGGGCATGGCGGCGGGCGCGTCGGCGGTCAGGGGGAGGTGCCCTCGTCTTCGGCTCGCTCCTGATCCTGCTGGGAGTCTGGTTC
>CAYVLM010000209.1:0-4327 GCA_964452225.1 uncultured Steroidobacteraceae bacterium
CACGGACGGATGGCGACGTCGCGGACCTCGCTCCTCTCCACGCTCGAATTGTCGCATCGGTGGGATTCGCAAAGGACGAGAGCCTCGGGGCCGCTGCTCGACCGGCCAACCCTCGTTTGCACCAGGGATACCTAACGGACAAGCAGCGCAGGATCGTCGCCGCTTCCCGGTCGGGACTTGTCCGAGGGCGACGCTACCGGCCAGGAAGCGCGGGCGGAGTGCCTCCGAACGGGCAGACGGACCGCGCGGAGCGGCTCATCCGGTCCGTCGTTGTCCGTTAGTTGTCCCCAGTGAAAATCGGCGCGAGGAGGCATCCCGGACGATCGTCGGCAGCAGCGCTGGTACCACCGCGGTTCACCCCGTGCGCAATCCGACCGTAGTAGGGGGCAGATCGTACCGTTGCGGTCAGGGTTGTTGAGCTGAAAGAGGCGTTGGTACGGTCCCTTCACACCCACACCGGGAGAGACCATTGACGCACGCACGACGCCTCCTCCTCTCCATCGCCCTGCCGGCCATCATCCTGCTGAGCATCGTCGCCACGGCGGCAGCCGCGGGACACGCCGGCAAGACCGAGATCTGTCACTTCGCCAACCACAAGTACGTCGAGATCTCCGTCTCCAACAACGCGGTACCAGCCCACCTGCGTCACGGCGACGAGCTGCTCGACACGTACGGGAACTGCCCGTAGTCGTCCGGCTTCGGCCAGACTGACACGAGCCGTGTTCCGGGCCCGCGACACCCGGCGTCGAGGATCGCCTCCGTCGGGTGTCGGGCTCTCCGAGAGCATGACCAGCAGCACCATCGGCCACTCCGGTGACTTCGCGATCCCCATCGAGGCACCCGCTGCCGAGGGGAGGACCAGCGATGCGGAGGCACCCCGCGTCTCGATCGTGATGCCCTGCCTCAACGAGGTGGCCACGGTGGGCATCTGCGTCGGGAAGGCGCGCGACTGGCTGGAGCGCTCCGGCGTCGCCGGAGAGGTGATCGTGGTCGACAACGGCTCGACCGACGGCTCGATCCAGGTCGCGACGGCGGCCGGAGCGCGCGTGGTACGCGAAAGGCGGCGCGGCTACGGGAACGCGTACCTGCGCGGCTTCGAGGAGGCGCGCGGCGAGTACATCGTGATGGGCGACTCGGACGACACCTATGACTTCAGCGACCTCTCCGCGCTGATCGCCCCGCTGGACCGCGGCTACGACATGGTGCTCGGCAACCGGTTCCGGGGCGGCATGCATCCGGAGGCGATGCCGTGGATGCATCGGCACCTGGGCACACCGATCATCAACCTGCTGATCCGCCTCTTCACCGGCGCCCGGGTGGGCGACAGCCAGAGCGGCCTGCGGGCGTTCAGGCGCAGCGCGCACCAGGGTCTGCAGCTTCGCTCGGCGGGGATGGAGCTCGCCTCGGAGATGATCGTCCGTGCCACGCGCACCGGGATGCGGATCACCGAGGTTCCGGCCACCTACGGCGTGCGCCAGGCTCCCAGCAAGCTCAGCACCGTCCGCGACGGCTGGCGCCACCTGCGCTTCCTGCTGCTCGCGGCCCCGGACTTCCTCTTCACGCTGCCCGGGCTCCTGCTCACGGCGCTGGGCCTGGTCACCTTCGTCATCGCCTTCGCGGCCCCGTCCGGGATCGGCATCGGCTCGGTCACCTGGCAGCCGATCTTCGCCGGGACGATCCTGCTGGCGATCGGGGTCAACTCCACCCTGCTCGGCGTCATCGCCAAGATCCATGCCTGTGCTCGGGGCCTGCTTCCCGAGGACTCGTGGGTGCGCACCTACCGGCGCTACTTCCGCCTCGAGGCGATCCTCGCCGCCGCAGCGCTCCTGGTCGTGGCCGGCGGGCTGATCGATCTCATCCTCTTCGGCGTCTGGGAGTCCGGCGGCTCGCTGTCCAACGGGCTCCAGCTGGCCGCGCTGGCCCAGAGCCTGCTCATCGTGGGCGCAGAGCTCGGCATGGCCGGGTTCCTCGTCGTGGCGATCGACGGCCCATGAGCGCCACCGGCAGTGACCGGCTGCGGATCGCGATGGTCTACGACGCCCTCTATCCGTTCCAGAAGGGCGGCGCCGAACGGCGCTGCTACGAGATCGCCACGCGGCTCGGCGTGCGTCACGACGTGCATCTCGTGAGCTGGCGGTATGGCGCGGACGAGGCGGCGCCGGCCGGAGTCACCCTCGACCCGGTCGGCGCCGCGCCAGCCTTCTACGGAGACGACGGCCGGCGGACGATTCGCGAGGCCGTGTCCTTTGCGGGCCGCCTCTGGGGGCGCCTGCTTCGGTCACGCTACGACGTGATCGACTGCTCGGCGACCCCGTACCTCCCCGTCTACAGCTGCTGGGCCGCGGCTCGCCTGCGGCGGACCCCCCTGGTGGTGACCTGGCACGAGCTCTGGGGCGAGTACTGGCACGCGTACCTTCCCGATCGCCCGGCCGTGGCGCGCCTGGCCCGCCGGGCGGAAGCGGGCTGCCTCCCGCTGGGGGACGTCGCGGTGGCCGTCTCGGGGTTCACCCGCTCCAGGCTGGCCGCGGGCCGTCGGTCGCGACCGGTGACGGTGGTCGAGAACGGCATTGATCTCGTCGCCATCGGCGCCGCACCAGCCGCGCAGCCCGCCACCGACCTGCTGTTCGTGGGTCGGCTGATCGCCGACAAGCGCGTGGACGACCTGCTCCACGCCCTGGCGCATCTCCGCCCGCACCACGAGCTCCGGTGCGTCATCGTCGGCGACGGCCCGGAACGTGCCTCTCTGCAGCGGCTCGCGAGCCGCCTGGGCCTGGAAGCGGCGGTGACCTTCGCCGGGACCGTGGACGACGGCGAGCTCTTCGGCAGGATGAAGTCAGCGACGGCGCTCGTCCTGCCGTCGGTCCGCGAGGGGTTCGGGATCACCGTTCTCGAGGCGATGGCGGCGGGCGCCATTCCCGTCGTGGTGCGTGCGCCGATGAGCGCCGCGGGCGACCTGGTCACCCATGGCGAGGACGGCATCGTGTGCGGGCCGGGAGCCGACTCGCTCGCCGGTGCCATCGGAAGGCTCTTCGGCGATCCGACGTTGCAGGAGCGCCTGCGCGCCGGTGCCATCCGGTCGGCCGCCAGCCACGACTGGAGCCGAACCGCAACCGCCATGGAGCGCATCTACCACGAGGTCGTCCACGCGGCGCGAGGCGAGGGGGAGACGGCGACGGGCGTGTCATGGGCCTGACCGACACCACCGCCACCTGGGCCGGTACCGGCCCACGGCGCCGCGCCCGCACCTCGTGGCTGGCCCAGGCAGCGGCACCGCGCCGATCCACGGCCCTCGCCCTCACCCTGGCGATCGCCGCGGGGCTCGCGATCGTGGCCGCCGGCACCTCGATCACCGGCCGAGGCGACTACGGCCAGTGGCTGATGACCTCGCGCTACTACCTCGGGGAGAGCGTGCCCGGCTACCGGGTCGTCTCCGACCTGCCACCGCTCGTGCCGCTCCTCCTTGCCGGGCTGCGCCTGCTCATCGGCGACCAGGTCATGGCGCTCCAGGTGCTCAACGTCGCCCTGCTGCTGGCCCTGACCCTGAGCTTCCACTTCGTTGGCGCAACCCTGCTGCGATCGCCGCTGGGCGGGGTCCTCACCGCGGCGGCCGCCCTGCTGATCACCGACCGCTTCCTGGAGCTCTCGGCCTTCGGTGGCCTGTTCCAGCTGGCGGCCATCGTGTGCGTCAACGTGGCCGTCGCCGCGCTCGTCCGCGCCGGGGACCCTCGGCGGCGCAGCGGGCGCTGGTGGGCCCTCGGCGGGGCCAGCCTCCTCCTGCTCGCGCTGGCCCACGTGGGGACCGCCACGGTCGGCCTGCCGATTGGCACGGCGGTCGCGGCGATCTCGGCCCTCCGCCGACGGCGTCACGGGTTCGGCCGCCTGCTGCGCGAGAGTGCGCCGTTCGTGGTGGCCATGGTGGCCGTGGCAGCCTATGGCATCGCGGTGCTGCTTCCGGCCGGGCACGACTACCTCACGAACCCCGCCAGCCTTGCCTACCGTGGGCCCGATCGCCTGCTGAGCAGCCTCGTGCAGTACCGGCCGGGGGCCGTGGTGCTCGGCCTGGGAGCGCTCGGCGTCCTCGGCACGGCGTGGGGTGAGCTCCGCGCGCGCCGTCCGGGGCATGGCAGCGCGCTGCTGGCCTGGGCGCTCGTCGGCTGGGGTGCCGTGGCGTACTCCGCCGTGTCCGGGACCGCGACCGACTATCCGCGCTTCTCGACCGTGGTCCTGGGACCGCTCGCGGTCGGAACCGCGGGGTTCTTCCTGTGGCCGGTCGCCGCATCGGGCACCGTGCCGGTCGCCTGCCATCCGTCCGTCGCCTTCACCTCCC
>CAYVLM010000210.1:0-4309 GCA_964452225.1 uncultured Steroidobacteraceae bacterium
AACCTGCTCGCACGGCGGCGGGCCCCTCTCGGAAGGGACCGTTGCCGGCGACACGCTCGTCTGCCCCTGGCACGGGTCCGTCTTCCGCCTGGCCGATGGGACCGTGCGGCACGGCCCGGCCGGCACGCGGCTGACGACGTACGCGGCCCGCATCGCCGACGGCCAGGTGGAGGTCCAGGGACCCACCGGCTGAGGTCGGGACGAGCTCGACCCCGGGCATCGGGGTGATTCGGTATCCTGTCGGCGCCCACCGCGATCCCGGATCGAGGATGCCGCGTGACGTACCTGACAACCCCGGACCACGAAGAGCTGCGCGCCGTCGTCCGGGAGCTCGCCGAGGAGCAGATCGCTCCGCGGGCTCCCGAGATCGACAGGACCGCGGAGTTCCCGTGGGACCTCAAGGAGCTGCTCGCCAAGCAGGACCTGCTGGGCACCTGCTACGAGGAGCGCTACGGGGGCACCGCGCTCGACGGCATCGCGCAGGCCATCCTCGTTGAGGAGATCGCCCGGGCCGACGCCACGACCAGCCTGATTCCCATCGTCCAGAAGCTCGGCTCGCTGCCCATCCTGCTCGCCGGCAACGACGACCAGAAGCAGCGCTACTTCCCCCGGCTCGCCTCCGGTGAGTGGCTCATCGCCTTCGCTCTGACCGAGGCCGGCGCCGGCAGCGACGTGGCCGGCAACCGGATGCGCGCGGTGCGCGACGGGGCCGGGTACCGGCTCACGGGGGAGAAGCGCTTCATCACCCACGGGTCGATCGCCAACGTCCTCACCGTCTTCGCCCTGACCGATCCTGACGCGGGCGGCCGCAAGGGGATGAGCGCCTTCATCGTGGAGACCGACACTCCCGGCTTCAGCGCCCCGCGCACCGAGCACAAGATGGGCATCCGGGGATCGCCAACGGCCGAGCTCGCCTTCGACGGCGTGTTCGTGCCGGAGGAGAACCGGCTCGGCGCGGAGGGCGACGGGTTCAAGATCGCCATGGCCACCCTCGACCGCTCGCGGCTCGGCGTCGCCGCCCAGGCGGTGGGGATCGCGCAGGGCGCCATCGACGCCGCCGTGCCGTACGCCGCCCAGCGCGAGCAGGGCGGGCAGCGGGTGGTGGACTTCCAGGGGATCCAGTTCATGATCGCGGACATGGCCTCCCAGACGGAGGCCGCCCGCCAGCTCGTCTACACTGCCTCGGCGCGGGTCGACGCGGGAGCGCCGGACATCGCGTACTGGTGCAGCACCGCCAAGCTCATCGCCGGCGACACCGCCATGCGGGTGACGACCGATGCGGTCCAGATCCTGGGTGGCTACGGGTTCATCGAGGAGTACCCGGTGGAGCGCATGATGCGCGACGCGAAGATCACCCAGCTGTACGAGGGAACCCAGCAGATCCAGCGCGTGGTGATCGCCCGCCAGGTGCTGCAGCGGAGCGGCATCCCGGTCCGCCGACAAAGGAGAGAAGTCGGAGCGTGAAGATCGTCGTCTGCATCAAGCAGGTCCCGGCCACCACCGCGGAGAAGCGCTACACCGCGGAGATGCGCCTGGAGCGGACCGGGGTCGAGTCGGTGATCAACCCGCTCGACGAGTACGCCATCGAGCAGGCCCTGCTGCTGCAGGAGGCCGGAGCGGTCGACAGCGTCAGCTACCTGTCCATGGGTCCCGACCAGGCGGCCGAGGCGCTGCGCCGAGCGCTGGCCATGGGCGGCGACGATGCGGTGCTGGTCAGCGATCCCGCGCTGGCCGGCGCCGACGAGTGGGTGACGGCCCGGATCCTGGCGGCCGCCCTGGACAAGCTCGCGCCGGACGTGGCGCTGATGGGGATGGCCTCCGACGACGCGCGCGGCTCCCTTGTTCCGGGGGCGGTGGCCGCCATCCGCGGGCTCCCGCTCCTGTCCTACGGCGCCAGGCTGTGGTTCGAGGGCGGCGCCGCGCGGATTCGTCGCCTGAACCCGACCGGCTTCGACGTCCTGGAGGCACCGCTGCCGCTGGTGGCGAGCGTGACCGACCAGGTCGGCGAGCCGCGATACGCGAGCCTCAAGGGGATCATGGCGGCCAAGCGCAAGGCGCTCGAGACGTGGTCCCTGGCCGACGTGGGCCTTGGCACCGACGACCTGCGCGGTGGCGCCGTGACCACGATGCTCGAGGTTCGGGAACCCGAGGCAAAGGGACCCACGGAGCGGATCGAGAACGTGGCCGCGGAGGAGGCGGCGGTGAAGGTCGCCGACTGGCTCGAGGCGAGGAAGCTGATCTGATGAGCAACGACGTGTTCTTCCTGGCCGAGTTCGCCGACGGCGCGCCCGCGCGCTCGGCGCAGGAGCTGGCGACCGGCGCGGCAGCGCTGGCGGCCCAGGGCGGGGGAGCGGCGGTGGCGCTCGCGTATGGACCGGGCGCGGGGTCCGGTGCGGCCGGGCTCGGCACCTGGGGCGCTGCCCGGGCGGTGGTCATTGGCGAGGGCCCCGGACCGGTGGTGGGCTTCGCCGCGGCGGCCGCGGCGACGGTGGCCGACGGTGGGCTGGCGGTCCTGGCGCCCGCGACGCCCAACGGCCGTGACCTGGCCGCCGCGCTGGTCGGCAAGCTCGGGCTGCCGGCGCTGGGTCCCGTGCGTGCCGTGACCGTGGAGAACGGGGTGCTGCGTGCCGAGGCGGCCACGCTGCAGGGCGCCTACATCACGACCGCGACCGTCGCAGACGGTGCCCCGGCACCCGCGGTGGTCCTGGTTTTGGCCAACACGTACACCCCCGAGGAGCGTGACGGAACGGCGTCGGTCACCCAGGCGCCGGGGACCGCGGCGGACCCGTTCGGCGCAGCTCGAGTCGTGGAGAGCCACGAGGAGGGCAAGGCTGCCATCAACCTGGAGGAGGCGTCGTTCATCGTCGCCGGCGGCCGCGGGGTCGGGAGCGCCGAGGGCTTCTCCACGCTGCAGGAGCTCGCGGACGTGCTCGGCGGAGCGGTGGGCGCCAGCCGCGCGGCCGCGGACGCCGGGTGGGTGCCGTACCAGCTGCAGATCGGCCAGACGGGCAAGGTCGTGAAGCCGGCCCTGTACCTGGGATGCGGAATTTCCGGTGCCATCCAGCACCGGGTCGGCATGCAGGCGTCGGAGAATGTGGTCGCCATCAACAAGGATCCCGATGCGCCCATCGGCGAGTTCGCCGACCTGTTCGTGGTGGGGGACCTGTTTGCTGTCGTGCCGAAGCTGACCGAGGAGCTCCGTCGCAGAAAGGGAACCTGACCGAACCATGCCCACCCGCCCGTCGCTCAGCGTGCTGCTCGCGGTGACAGCGATGAGCCTCCTGCCGGCCGCCTGGCTGCGAGGCCGCCGATCCTTCACCGGGCAGGCCCGTGAGCTGCGCAGCTACCGCTCCGCCCTCTCCTCGCGCACTCGCCGCGTGGATACCGTGCTGACCGAGCTCGGCGACCTCATCGATGCGCTGCGCCGCAGGGCGGTGGACATCGACGAGGCGATCGACCGGCTGGCAGCCGGCGAGGACGAGCTGGACGCCATCGCCGAGGAGCTCCGCGAGATGGCCGCTCCCGAGGACCTGCACGCCCTGCACCTGGAGTACGAGGCCAACCTGGAGCGGGCGCTCCGCGGGATCGTGACCGCCGAACGCGGCTGTGGGCTCACCCGGCAGCGTCACCGCCCGCCGGAGGACGACGAGCCGCACGCATACTGGAAGCGCGGCGAGGCCAACATCGTGCATGCCCGGCTGCGGATGGAGGAGGTCGCCGACGTGATGCTCGCCTGGGAGCCGGGGCGCCCGACCGTGGCCAACGTCACCGCGAGGGTCCGCAAGGAGCTCTGAGCGTCCGTCATTTGCCCATGGCAGAGGCGGGAATCCATGCCGCCCGAGCGCGCCCGACTCCTCAGATGCCGTCCTGGTGCGCGTTAGACACCTCCAGCCTCGTCCGATGGGCCGGATCGAGCCGTCCCCACGGTCGGGCAGGGCCTCCGCGGCCTCCCTTGCTCGCCGCCGAGTCGTCTAACGCGAACCACCGCAGCAGGTGATAACTCGGACCGAGGCCGGTCGCGCGCGCACGAGGGAGCGGAGGGGCGTCGACATGGCGACCTCCACATCTTGTGGTATGCTCGCCATCGGTACCACCACTGGTGTAGTCCATACGCAGGAGCCTGCATGCGCTGTCCACGCTGCAACGAGACGAGCACGCGGGTCATCGACTCGCGGGACCTCGAAGGGGGGAGCACCATCCGGCGCCGCCGAGAATGCGAGGCGTGCGCCTACCGGTTCACCACCTACGAGCGCCCCGAGGGGGCGCGGCTGATCGTCGTCAAGCGTGACGGCTCGCGCCAGGAGTTCGA
>CAYVLM010000211.1:0-4277 GCA_964452225.1 uncultured Steroidobacteraceae bacterium
AAGATGATCCGCCACATCGGCTCTGCGCTCACCGACGTGACCTACGTCTTCGACGAGCCAACCACCGGCCTGCATCCCCACGACATCCAGCGCACGAACCGGCTCCTGGCCCAGCTGCGCGACAAGGGCAACACGGTGCTCGTGATCGAGCACGAGCCGGAGGTGATCGAGATCGCCGACCACGTGATCGACCTGGGTCCCGGGGCGGGGTCGGATGGGGGAGAGGTCTGCTTCGAGGGTACCGTTGACGGCCTGCGGGCGAGCGAGACCCTCACCGGACGTCACCTCGGCTACCGTGCCGGGCTGAAGCCAGAGACGCGCGCGCCGTCGGGCACCATCCGGATCCGCCACGCGAGCCTGCACAACCTGCGCGACGTGAGCGTGGACATCCCCCTCGGGGTGCTGGTCGTGGTGACCGGCGTGGCCGGGTCGGGCAAGAGCTCGCTGATCCACGGCTCCATGCCGCGCGATGCCGGGGTGGTTGCCATCGACCAGGCGCCGATCAAGGGGTCGCGCCGCAGCAACCCGGCGACGTACACGGGGCTCCTGGACCCGATCCGGACCGCGTTCGCCCGGGCGAACAAGGTCAAGCCGGCGCTCTTCAGCCCGAACTCCGCCGGTGCGTGTCCGGCCTGCAACGGCAACGGCGTGATCTACACCGAGCTTGGCTACATGGAGACCGTCGAGACGGTGTGCGACGAGTGCGACGGCAAGCGGTTCCAGCCGGCCGTGCTGGAGTACAGGCTCGCCGGGAGGGACATCAGCGAGGTGCTCGCCATGTCGGTCGGCGAGGCCCTCGAGTTCTTCGGCAGCGGCGAGGCGAGGACGCCCGCCGCCCGCGCGGTGCTGAGCCGGATGGCCGATGTCGGGCTCGGCTACCTGCGGCTCGGCCAGCCGCTCACCACGCTCTCCGGCGGCGAGCGGCAGCGGCTCAAGCTGGCCATCCAGATGGCCACCGACGGCGGCATCTACGTGCTCGACGAGCCGACCTCGGGGCTGCACCTCGCCGACGTCGAGCATCTGCTCGGGCTGCTCGACCGGCTGGTGGGCGCGGGCAAGTCCGTGATCGTGATCGAGCATCACCTCGCCGTGATGGCGCACGCCGACTGGATCATCGATCTCGGCCCCGGGGCCGGGCACGACGGCGGGCGTGTCGTGTTCGCCGGTCTGCCAGCGGACCTGGTCGCCGACGGCAGCACGCTGACCGGCAAGCACCTCGCTGACTACGTCCGCTGACGCGGGCGCCATCGGTCAGGAGTCACGCGAAGCGGCGCTCGCCCCTGGGCGGGTACCATCGGCGGGTGATGACACGGCTCCGTGCCCTCCTCCGCCATCTCGGCATCGGCGAGCGCCGCTGGATCCCGGAGCACGACGAGCGGCAGGCCCACACCCGGCTCGTCCGCAGCCGGCTCCCGACGCACGCCTCGACCGCCACGGCACCCGGTGCCAGGGCCGGCGACGCGGAAGAGCCGGACCCCGCGGAACGCCCGAGCTGATCGGAGCCGATCGAGTACAGTGACCGCTCGCGGAACCGGGGCAGGCGGAGCCGGAGTGGCGGAATGGCAGACGCGGCCGGCTTAAACCCGGCGGCCCCGAGAGGGGCGTGGGGGTTCGACTCCCTCCTCCGGCACCATGCTCGTGACGGCCGGATGCGCGCTGCCCTATCGGCGCCCGAAGAGTAAGCCCTTGCGAGGGTTCGCGGACGGTGCCTTTGGGGAGGGGGCGGTGATGCCCATGAGGTTCTGTGCCACGGTCCGCATGGCTGCGACCGCCGGTGAGGTCGGGCGACCGATCACCAGCGGCACCCCCTCGTTCACGGCGCGGATCATCTCGACCTCGGTGTAGGGGATCTCGGCCGCCGGCCGGGCCCGGAGCAGGTTCTCGAGGTCGCGTGTCTTCAGCAGCTCCTTGGGGAAGATGTGGTTCACGACGAACTCGGTGCGCGCGCGGAGCGCCGCGGTCTCGGCGAGGAACCCGAGCATCAGGCTGGTGGCACGCAGCGCCGCGATCTCCGGGAAGATGACGAAGACGTGGACGTCGGCCTGCTCGAGCATCCACAGCACGCGGGGGTCGAGCTGGCTCCCGCAGTCGACGAGGACGATGTCGAACCGCGGCTGGAGGAGATCGAGGATCCGCGAGAGCTGCTCGATGCCGACCCGCGCTTCGGCGTCGGGAATCGACGGCGCCGGCAGCACCGAGAGGCCGGAACTGTGCTGGGTGAGGTAGGAGGCCGCCTGCTCTGGGTCGCCCAGGGCCTGCTCGTCGCCCGCGAGCGCGGCGATGTCGAAGCGCGGGTTGAGGTTGAGGTGGGTGGCCACCTGGCCGAACTGGAGGTCCAGGTCGACGAGCAGCACGCGCTGCGTCGGGAACCCCGAGCTCGCGCTGTCTCCCCCGGCGAGCAGGACCGCGGTGTTGACCGCCAGCGTGGTGGTGCCCACGCCACCCTTGGGGGCGAAGAAGGTGACGAGGTGGCCTGGACCGCTGGCGCGGGTGGAATCCGGGCGCACCCGGCCGGACCGGATGAGGAGTGCCTCGATCCGGGCCTCGAGCTCGCGCCGAGCCCAGCCGGCGGCGATCACGTCGTCGGCGCCCGCCTCGAGAAACGCGATCCTGGCCTCGACGTCGCCGGCCGGTGCCACCACGAGGCAGGGCGTCGGCACGGTGGACGCGTTGCGGATCGAGCCGATGGCGCCGGTCACCGAGAGCCCATCGGCAATCACCAGGTCGAAGCTCGCGTCCCGGAGGGCGGCCACGGCGTCGGCCGGCGTCCGGACCGAGCTGACGGGGTACCCGGACGCGGCAAGCTCCTGCTCGAGGTGCTCATGCAGGGCGCCCGGAGGGGCGCACAGGAGGATCGGGTTGCCTGCCATGAAGTCCTTTGTGCTTGGGCAGCGAACGGTGCGAGTTGACGCACCGCACCGAGTATAGGGTCCGCACCTCGCGTTGCCGCGGGTGCGGTCCCCGACTATACTGCCCGGGCGCCTCCCCCGCGGAGGCGGTCGTGTTGATTGGCTCCTTTCTGCCGCATCGGCCGCGCCAGCCGCCGAATGTCGCAGTCCCATAGAGAGGAGGAGGTCGGCCAATGCGCCGATACGAGCTCATGCTCCTGCTCCGCCCCGACCTGGAGGACGACAAGCTCCAGTCGGCGGTGGAGAAGGTCACCCGCGCCATCGTGAACGGCGGTGGCAGCCTGTCCAAGGTCTCCCCGTGGGGGAAGCGCCGCCTGGCGTACCCGATCCAGCACCTGCGGGAGGCGAGCTACTTCCTGATCCACTTCGACATCGAGCCGGGCGCCGTGCGCGAGATCGAGCGCTCGATGCTGATCAGCGAGGAGATCCTGCGCCACCTGGTCACCGTCATCGAGGAGCGAGGTCCGGCCGGAGACGAGACGGAAGCGGCCGCGAGCCCCGAGCCGGAGCGCACGGAGGACGATGCGGGGACCGAAGCGGGCCCGGCGCCCAACGAGCCGGCGCCGTCCGAAGAGCCGGAGAAGCCTGGTGCCTCGGACACGGAGGAGCCGGCCGCGGCGGAGGAATCGGCCGCGGCGGAGGAATCGGCCGAGGAGGAAGAGGAGACATCCGAGGAGGCGGGGAAGCCGGCCCCGGCCGAGGCATGAGCCGAGGCGCTGCCGGAGGAGGAGCTGAGCGATGACCCTGAACAAGATGATGATCATCGGTAACCTCGGGGCGGACCCGGAGCTGCGCTACACGCCGAGCGGCAAGGCGGTCACGAACCTGCGGGTCGCGGTGAACAGCAACCGGCGCGGACCCGACGGCGAGTGGGTGGAGGAGACCCTCTGGCTGCGCGTCGAGGTCTGGGACCAGGCCGCCGAACGGGCCGCCGAGCAGCTTCGCAAGGGCAACAAGATCTACGCCGAGGGCGAGCTGCGGGCCCGCGAGTACGAGCGCAACGACGGAAGCAAGGGGACGAGCCTCGAGCTCCGCTTCGCCCGGGTCGTCAACCTCGAGCGACGCGCCCGTGACGAGGGCGACGCCGTGGCCGGCGCGTCCGCCGCCGGCGCTCCCGCGAGCGACCGCCCGCGCGATGCGGGACGCGGTCAGGGCGGAGACGAGCCGTTCGTCGACGTCGACGACATCCCATTCTGATCCTGAGCGAACGAGAGGACCGCACCATCCATGGCAAGCCCACGTTCCCGCCGCGAGACGGCGGACTACTACCGGGACCGCCGCCGGCGCAAGGTCTGCAACTTCTGCGTCGACAAGGCCGAGAGCATCGACTACAAGGAGGTCAACCGCCTCCGCCGCTACCTGTCGGAG
>CAYVLM010000212.1:0-4243 GCA_964452225.1 uncultured Steroidobacteraceae bacterium
AGCTCATGGAGGCACCGAGCGTGGCCCGGGTGAATGACCTTGGCGACTCGGGCGTGATGATCAAGGTGCTGGGCCAGGTTCGCCCGGCGCAGCAGTGGGCGGTCGCGGGCGAGCTGCGCAAGCGGATCCTGGCGACGTTCGCCAAGGAGGGCATCGAGATCCCGTTCCCGCACCGCGTGGTCATCAGCCGGACGGAGCCGTCCGACATGGGACAGGCCGAGCCGGCCAAGCCCTAGGCCGATTCCTCTCGACGCTCGGTACGGCGCTCCTTCGAGCCACGCCGCTTGGGCGTCGTCTCCTCCGTCTCGGTGAGCAGCATCGGCGGCTGCCCGCGGTCGATGGTCTCGGCGGTGATCACGACCTTCTTCACGTCGGTCCGCTCGGGGATGTCATACATCACCTCGAGCAGCGCCTCCTCGACGATGGTCCGCAGGGCGCGGGCGCCGGTCTTGCGGTCGAGCGCCAGCGCCGCGGTCGCGTCGAGCGCCTCAGGCGTGAAGACCAGCTCGACCTTGTCGAGCGAGAGGAACTTGCCGAACTGACGGGTCACCGCGTTCTTCGGCTCGGTGAGGACCCGGACCAGGTCCTCCTTGGCGAGCGCCGCGAGGCTGACGACGACCGGGAGGCGGCCGACGAACTCGGGGATGAGCCCGTAGTGGAGCAGGTCCTCCGGCATCAGCTGGTCCATCAGCCGCCGGCGCTCGTCGCGTGGCTGCTGGGCCTGTGAGCCGAAGCCGATGCCCCGCTTGCCGACCCGTTCCTCCACGATCTTCTCGAGCCCCTCGAAGGCTCCTCCGCAGATGAACAGGATGTTCGTGGTGTCGATCTGGATGAAGTCCTGGTGCGGGTGCTTCCGCCCGCCCTGCGGAGGCACGTTGGCGACGGTACCTTCGAGGATCTTCAGGAGTGCCTGCTGCACCCCCTCGCCTGAGACGTCGCGGGTGATCGAAGGGTTGTCGGTCTTGCGCGCGATCTTGTCGATCTCGTCGATGTAGATGATCCCGCGCTGGGCGCGCTGGACGTCGAAGTCGGCGGCCTGGATCAGCCGCAGGAGGATGTTCTCCACGTCCTCCCCCACGTACCCGGCCTCGGTCAGGCTCGTGGCGTCGGCGATGCAGAAGGGCACGTCCAGGATCTTGGCCAGGGTCTGCGCCAGGAGCGTCTTCCCCGAGCCGGTCGGACCCACCAGCAGGACGTTGGACTTGCCGAGCTCCACGTCATCAACGCTCTGCCCGGCGTTCACGCGCTTGTAGTGGTTGTAGACGGCGACGGAGAGGACCTTCTTGGCCCGCTCCTGGCTGATGACGTACTGGTCCAGGGCTTCCTTGATCTTCCGGGGGGACGGGAGCGGCGCCGGCGTGCTCTTGGCGCGCGGCGTCTCGAGCATCTCCTCCTCGATGATCTCCTGGCAGAGGTTGATGCACTCGTCGCAGATGTAGACGCCCTGGCCCGCGATCAGCTTGCGGACCTGCTCCTGGCTCTTGCCGCAGAAAGAGCAGCGATAGGGGACCTTCGTCTTGCCGGTCATAGGTTCGGCGAGGATAGCATGCGCAATCCAATCGGCCGCCATGGACCAATGGTCCGGCGGATCCGGGATGGACCGCTGTGACGGCTACTTCCTCTTGCCGTCCTCCGCCGGCTTCGTCTCGGCGGGGGGGACCGTTCCCCCGGCCTCCTGGGCCATGGAGATCAGCGACCCGGGCTGTCCGGAGAAGACCTCGTCGATGAGGCCGTAGCTCACGGCGTCCTCGGCGCTCATGAAGTAGTCGCGCTCGGAGTCGGCCTTGACCTTCTCATAGGTCTGGCCGGTGTGGCCCGCAAGGATGTGCATCAGGCGATCCGTGAGGTGGAGCATCTCGCGCACCTGGATCTCGACGTCCGGGGTGTTGCCGCGGACGCCGCCCGAACCCTGGTGGATCATGATCCGCGAGTTGGGCAGCGCATAGCGCTTGCCCTTCGTCCCGGCGGCCAGGAGGACCGCACCCATGCTGGCCGCCTGGCCGAGGCAGATGGTGCTGACCGGCGCCTTGAGGTACTGCATGGTGTCGTAGATCGCGAGACCGCTGGTCACGATGCCGCCGGGCGAGTTGATGTACAGGCTGATGTCCTTCTCCGGATCCTCGCTCTCGAGGAAGAGGAGCTGGGCGATCACCAGGTTCGCGACGTGGTCCTCGATCGGCTCGCCCAGGAAGATGATCCGCTCCTTGAGGAGCCGCGAGTAGATGTCGAAGGCGCGCTCGCCGCGGGCGCTGCTCTCGATGACCATGGGGACGAGCATGTCGGCTACTCCGCTTCGGTGGTGTCTGGCATGGAGGGGGTGGTCGATGCGGTCGCGGCGGTCTGTGCCTCCTCCGCGGGATCCGGATCGGCAGGCTCGGGCGGCCCGTCGGCCGCACCCAGGGCTCGCTGGCCGAGGTGCTCGACGAGCTTCCGGTTGCGCAGCGTCATCCGCAGGTACGAGCGCCCGCGGCGCGACTCCAGGTATTCCCGGAGCTTCGGCTCGTCGCCGCCGTAGCGCGCGAGCTGGTCGGCGACCTCGGCGGCCATCTCCTCCTCGGTCGCGTCGATCCCCTCCTTCTCGGCGATGGCGGACAGCACGAGCAGGGTCTTCGCCCGGCGCGAGGCGGGCTCACGGAGCTCGGCGGTCAGCTCCTCCGTGGTCTGCTTGGCCAGGGCGAGGTACTGGTCGAGCCCGATGCGCTGCTCCGCGAGCCTGGCCCGCAGCTCGTCGCGCATGATCTCGACCTCGTTGGCGACCATCACCTCCGGGAGGTCCACCGTGGCGTTGGCCGTGGCGTATTCGATGATCCGGTCTCCAAAGACGTGCCGCGCCTCCGCCTCATTCCGCTTCGCCAGGGCGTCGCGGATCTCGGTCCGCAGCTCGTCCAGGGTCTCCACCTCGCCGGTCGCCCGGGCGAACTCGTCGTCGAGGTCCGGCAGGACCCGCTCCCGCAGGTCGAGCACCTCGACCAGGAAATGGGCCTGCTTTCCGCGGAGCTCCTCGACCCGGTAATCGTCAGGGAAGGTGCTGTCGAACTCCTTGGTTGCCCCGATCTCGAGCCCGATGAGCTGCTCCTCCCAGCCGGGGATCATCCGGTCCTCGCCGATGATGAGCGGCAGCCGATCCGCGGATCCTCCCTCGAACGGCTCCCCGTCGACGGTGCCCTCGAAGCGGACCGCCGCGACGTCACCCTTCTGGGCGCTGCGCCCGTCGATCGGGCGGAGCGTCGCCTGGGCGTCCCGCATCTCGCCAAGCACGGCCTCCACGTCGGCATCGGTCACTGGAGGAATTTCCAGGGTGAAGGGGTAGTTGGCGTAATCGCCAAGCGTCACCTCCGGCCGGACCGAGACGGTGGCGGTGAAACGGACCACGCTCCCCTCGGACACACCTGCCGGATCGATCTCGATGTCCGGCTGGTCCAGGGGAATCAGGTCGCTCTGGAGCACGGCGGCGTCAACGCTGTCGGCGACGAGGTGGTCGATCGCCTCGGCGATCACCGAGTCCCGGCCCACGTAGCGATCGATGAGGTGGCGCGGCGCCTTGCCCGGTCGGAACCCGGGCACCCGCGTCCGCTGCGCCAGGTGCCGGTAGGCGGTGGAGAAGTGCCGGTCGACCTCGGCGGCGGGAACCTCGATGTCCATGGCGACCCGGGATCCGGGCTCTGGGCGGGTGGATACGGTGACCAATTCAGCTCCTGCAGTTGTTGGTGGGCGAGGCGAGACTCGAACTCGCACGTCTTGCGACACCGGCGCCTAAGGCCGGCGCGTCTGCCGTTCCGCCACTCGCCCTCTCCGGTGCCGGCGGCCCGTGTCTGGAGCGAGTCTACCGTCCCGCGTCGGCGCGCGTCCGGTCGCGACCCGACCAGCCCGTGTAGCCGACGTCGGCGCCGCCGGTGGCTGGGCGGGAGGAGCCGCCGTTCGAGCTTCCGCGGGCGGGCGACAGCTCGGCGGCGGACGCGACGGGTCCATCGCCGTCCAGGAATCGCTCGATCGCGCGCCGCGCGAGCGCGGCCGAGATGAGCGTGACTCCCGTCTCGACCGCCCGCCACAGTGCCCGGTTCGGCCCCGGCGGGCCGTCGACCGCCTCCCTAGCCAGGGCCCTGGCGCGCTTCTTGCTCATCGGCTCGCGCCGCCAGCCCTCGAGCTCCTCGGCCAGGCGGCCGCGAAGCTCGTCCCGGCGGGACCCGGCTCCCTCCGTCATGGCATCGACCCAGCGGGCCATGCCCTTCGGCAGCAGGTGGTA
>CAYVLM010000213.1:0-4241 GCA_964452225.1 uncultured Steroidobacteraceae bacterium
AGCGGCATCCCGGTCGCGCGGAGTTCGGTGGCGCCGTCATCGGTCCGCACGAAGGGAAGGTTGTGACCGGCATTCGCGAAGCGGAGCGCTCCCGTGCGTGGGTCCAGGACGCCGTACAGGCAGGTGACGAACATGCGCGAGGGGATGTCGCCGTGCAGCAGGTCGTTGACCCGCGCCAGCACGGATCCTGGATCGCCGAGCTCCTCGCCCGCCGCGCGCAGCAGCGACCTGGTCGCGGCCATCACCATCGCCGCCGGGACCCCCTTGTCGGTGACGTCGCCGACGGTGAAGGCGATCGTCCCGTCCGGCCGTTCCAGCACGTCGTAGAAGTCGCCGCCCACCGCGCGCGCGGGACGGTAGAAGGCCTCGATGCTCCAGCCGGCCGGCTGCGGGATCTCCACGGGGAGGAAGTGCTGCTGGATCAGCTGCGCAACGGCGAGCTCCTGCTCAATCCGCTGGCGCTCGCGGGCCTCGGCCTCCTGCTCGCGGACGAGCTGGGCCACGCGGAGGGCCGGGGCCGCCTGGCCCGCCAGGTTGTCGAGGAGGCGGCGGTCGTCGGACGAATACTCCTGCTCGGAGCGGCGCGGTCCCAGGTTCAGGGTGCCGATCAGCTCACCGGAGCTGACGAGGGGGACCACGAGCTTGACCCCGGCGTTCCGCAGCTCCCGCACGGCCGGCGAGTCGAGGTTGATCTCCTCGATATCCACGGGTCCGCTGGCGCCCTGGAGATAGGCGAGGAGCGGATCGGTCTCGTCGATCTCGACGGCGGGGGTCTCCGCCAGCGTCTCTGCGGACGCGCGCGTCAGCTCGGCCGCGGCGGAGCCTCCACCTCGCCGCACGACGCGTCGCAGGGCCTGGGTGAACGTCGTCATCGGTCGGGATTCTCGGCCGCGCGTGTCCGCGAAACGTTACGAGGGGCGGGGATCATGGGTTAGCGGGACGGTCCCGTGGGTGATGTCCCGGCTCCGCCGGAAACGAGGGAGAAGATGGCGGCGACGGGTGCCAGTCGACGCGGGGACATGGCAGGCCCTCCTGTCACTGGGGGCTCAGGTTGCGTGCCGGACCGCCCGGCATCCGTGCCAGCATGGTGGACGACGCGTTCTCGAACCGTTACGAAACATCCTCTCTGATCCATACCGTCACGGTTGTCGGCTGGAGCGCCTCCTCCACCGCTCCGGCCAGGTCTCCGGAGAGCCGGCGCAGGTCGACCTGCTGGCGGAGGAGCGCGCTGAACCGCTCGGCCGTGCGGCTTGCGTCGTACCTCGAACGGTAGAAACGCCGGTCGACGCTTGCCTGGATCGCTCGTCGCAGGGGCTGGAAGAGCGCGGCCACGGCCAGGGTGGAGCCTGCGACCGCCAGGGCGTTCCCCGGGGCGATGCCGGAGAGGGCTTCCTGCAGCCCGATCACCAGTCCCACGTACAGGGCGACCAGGGCGCCGCTCAGGGCGCCGTACACCAGCGTCCGGCGGATGATCAGGTCGATCTCGAACAGCCGGTAGCGGGCGATCGCGATGCCGATGGCGACCGGGAACGCAAGGCCCAGCACCACCGCGGTCGCGATGCCCGCCCACAGCGGTAGGACGTTGAACATCCACACGATGATGATCACCAGGTCGATCACGGCGGCAAAGACGAACCACTTGAGCTGCTGGCGCTCGATCCCGACCGAGCGGCGGAAGCGCGACGCCAGTCCGCCGATGGAGCCGAGCATCGCCGCCATCAGCACGATCTGCCCCCCGTTCTGGATGGCGAAGGCGGTTGCCAGCGCCGACCCGGGGGGAGGCGGGACGTCCCTCGCCGTCGCCAGCTCGAGCGGCAGACCCCGGTACGGCCACGCGGCCACCGCGGTGGGGACCAGGCTGAGCACGAACGCGACGCCAGCCAGGACCACGACCGGCCACCATCGGCGCGAGGGCATCCGCCCGGTGGGGAAGAGCAGGATCCCCAGGGTGGTGAAGAGGGTGAAGGAGGGGACCCACGCCCAGATCGTGACCCACGACAGCTCGGCCGCGAAGGGCAGCATGGCCGGTCGGACCTCGTAGGCGCGTGCCGTGTACCCGGTGCTGAACAGGTTCAGCGCCTGCCAGAAGCCGATGGTGAGGTAGATCCAGCCGAGCCGGCTGGACGGATCGCGTCGGAGGATGATCGCCCCCACCAGCGGGAACCCAACGGCGAGCAGCACCACCCCGATCGTCGTCTCCACGTCCGAGGTCTGGAGGCCCTGGACCCCGCCATTCCCGAGGGCCAGCCCCATGACGCTGACCGCTGCGACGTCCATGACGAGCGAGGCAACCAGGGCCAGCGCGGGCAGGAGCCGACGGGCCTGGCGGAGGCGCGGGAGCGTGCGGGCGAGGGCTGTCACTGGGCTTCCCGGATCCACACGCGCACGAAGACCGGGTGCATCGCGTCGCTGACCGACCCACGCAGGTCATCGACCACGGTATCGAGCTCCACCTCGTCGCGGAGGCGGCCGGCGAATGCGTCGACCACGCGCTCCGCGTCGTACCGGCTGCGGTAGAAGCGCCGGTCCACCGCGGCCTGCAGCCGGCGCCGGATGGGCCTGAACAGCGCTGCGACCAGCAGCGTTGAGCCGGCGACTGCGAGCTCCGTGGTATGGACGATGCTGGTCAGCAGGGCCTGGAGGCCGAGCACCGAGCCGGCGTAGATCGCCGCCAGCACCATGGTCAGGGCCGCGTACACCAGCGCCCGGTTGATAAGGTGGTCGATGTCGAAGAGCTGGTGCCGGACGATGGCGATGCCCACCGCGACCGGGATGCCCAGCAGCGCGATAGCCACCAGGGTGGCGCCCACGGTCTGGTTGCTGACCTGGCTCACCAGGACCAGGTACAGGACGAAGGCCACGGCCACGATTCCCGCCGCCAGGGCCAGCCACTTGAGCTGCTGGCGCTCCAGCCCTCGCGCCTGCCGGAAGCGCACGATCACGGCTGCGCTCCCGAGCGCCAGCCCGGCGACCAGCAGGAGGACGCCGGCCAGGGCCATCCCCGCCACGATGCCCGAGGCCCCCGGTGGAACCAGTCCCTCCTGGCGCGGGAGCGTGGCCCGGTTCCAGAACCCGAGGGCCAGCCCCACGGTTCCGCTCGCCACCCCGGCGGCGACGAGCGCACTCCAGGGGCGCCACCGCGGAGAAGGCAGGCGACCGGTCGGGAAGACGAGGAGGGGGAACGTCCCGACCGCGGCGATGGTCGGGACCCAGATCCACGACTCGAGCCAGACTCCGATCCACGCTGCGGGCACCGCCCCCGGGTGGGAGAGAAGCCCGTACACCGCGTAGTAGTGGCCGAGAAACTGGAGGGCGGAGAGCAGGGCTCCGGCGAGCATCAGCCAGCCGATCGGGTTGTCCGGCCGCCTGCGGGCGATGGGCAGCCCCGACAGGGTAAAGATCACCGCTGCGACGCCCTGGAAGCCGGGGAAGCCCCAGTCCGCGACGCTGAGCGGGATCGGCCAGCCCAGCGCCACCAGGGCGGTCCCGCCCACCAGCGCAAGCGCCTCCAGGGAGAGGATCGCCAGGAGGACGGCGCTCACGCGCGTCCTCCGCGGGACGGTCGCAGCCAGACGTGGACCGATGCCGGCAGCAGTGCGGCGTGGGCAGCATCCGCGAGCTCGCCCACCACGTCGTCGAGGTCGAGCTGGTCACGCAGCCGGGTGCCGAACCCGTTGACGATACGCGCGGCGTCGTACCGGCTCCGGTCGAAGCGCCGGTCGACCCAGCCCTGGATCCGGCGTCGCGCTGGCTGGAAGAGCGCCGCCACTCCGAGGGTGGTGGCGGCCACCGCGTACGTCTGCTCCTGGGTCACGGTCGAGAGCAGGGCCTGCAGGAGGAGCACGCCCCCGATCTCAACACCCACGAGCACGACGGTCAGGACGCCATAGCTGATCGTGCGCTTGATGACCAGGTCGATGTCGAGAAGCCGATGTCGCAGGATCGCGATCCCGATGGCGAACGGCGTGGCCGCGATGCACAGGAGGCCGCCGATCCACGTCAGGTCGCTGATGAACCCGGTCGTGATCACGTTCGACACGCCGATGCCCACGATGCCCAGCGTGGCCGGGTAGGCGAACCAGCGGAGCTGGAGGCGCTCCAGGGGCGTGCCGTGTCGGTAGCGCACCACCACCGCGGCGGCGGTCAGGCTGAAGAGCGCCACGCCGCTGACCATGTCGATGGCGCCGGCGATCTCGAGCCACGGGTGCGGCAGCCGGATGCTGAGCGGGTTGTCGATCCCG
>CAYVLM010000214.1:0-4238 GCA_964452225.1 uncultured Steroidobacteraceae bacterium
CTCCTGCTCGTCGGCGGGGCCATCTGGTGGCGGATGCGCCGGGCCGGCCGCCGTGCGCGCCTCCTGGCCCCCGGGGAGCGACAGTGGGCGCTGCTGCTCGCGGCCGCCGATCGTGCCGGCGTCAGCCAGCGAGTCTCGGAGACCGACTATGAGTACGCCGCCTGGCTCGAGGAGCAGATCCCGACCCGAAGGCCGGAGATCCGGACCATCGCGGACGCCAAGGTCTGGGGAAGCTACTCGGGTCGCCGCATGACCACCCAGACCGTGGCGCGCATGCAGGCGGCCTGGCATCGCCTGCGGATGCCGCTCGTCTGGCTGACCGTCCGGCGGCGCCTCCGCTCGCTGCTTCCGCGCCGCGGCTGAACCCCTCAGAGAGCCAGCGGCTCTCCGTCCTCCTCGTCGACGTGGGCCGGGGCTCTGCCGAGCAGGTGCCCGCCGTCGTTCCAGGCGACGAGCCGCCACTGCCCATTGACGTGGTCCAGCACGGAGAGTGACGCGTTGTCCAGGTCGAGGCGCCAGGCGCGGTCGATCGGGACCTCGAGCAGGTGATGCGCGGCGAGCCGCAGCGTGCCGCCATGGGAGACGATGCACAGGGGCCATGCCCGCGTTCGATCGCTGGTGACGATCGCCTCGTCGAAGGCGGCGCCGATGCGACGGACCGCGTCGTTCACCGGTTCCCCGCCCGGCGGTTGCCGGTTCCAGGTCGCGTGGCGCCAGGCCTGGTAGCGGTCCGGATCGGAGACCGCCAGCTCCGCGTGAGTGCGGCCCTCCCACTCTCCCTGGCCAACCTCCATGAGGCGTGCGTCGAGCTCGATTGGCGGAGCATCATCACCCAGCGCGGCGATGATCACCTCGGCCGTCTGGCGAGCGCGCGACAGCGGCGAGCTGATGAGGCGACCCGGCCGCAGCGCCCCGTCGGCGGCGAGCCGCTCGGCGACCAGGCGTGCCTCCTCACGTCCGTCGGCGGAGAGCGTAGGGTCCAGGTGGCCCTGGAAGCGGCCCTCGCGGTTCCACTCGGTGACTCCGTGGCGGACGAGGATGAGCCTGCCGCTCACCGGGGTGCGAGCGCCGCCTCGAAGGCCGAGCGACCGGCCTGCGTCGCGCGTGACACATCGGCCGGATGGCCGAAGTCGTGCAGGGTCTCGGCCAGGACGCGTATCCCTGCCTCGATCTCGGGCCACTCGACATCGCCCATGTGGCCGAATCGCAGGATCCGGCCCGCGAGCGCCGCCTGGCCGCCGGCGATCGCGAGGCCCCGCTGGCGCATGGCACCGTTGAATGGGGCCCAGTCCAGTCCCTCGGGGAGCCAGGCGGCCGTGACGGTGTGCGAGCGGTGCGCCGGATCGGCGACCGGCTGAAGCCCGGCCGCCTCGATCCCGGCGGCCGCCCCGGCCGCGATCGCGGCGTGGCGGGCCCAGGTCCGCTCGCGTCCCTCGGCCAGGAGGCGGGAGACGCCAACCCGCAGGCCGAAGAGCACGCTCACCGCCGGGGTCCACGGAGTCTGGCCCCTGGCCGCGAACCGGCGCGCGTGGGCGTAGTCCCAGTAGAAGCGCGGCATGCGGGCCGACTCGCCGGCGGCCCGGGCCCGCTCGCCGACGGCCGCGATGGCGATCCCGGGGGATGCCATCCAGGCCTTCTGGCTGGCGCTCAGGACGAGATCGACGCCCCAGGCGTCCATCTCGAAGGGGAGGGCACCGAGTCCGGAGATGCCGTCGACGATCACGAGCGGCTCGGCCGCCGCGCCGCGCACAGCCGCCGCGAGCTCCGCCAGCGGGTTCGTGACCCCGGTCGACGTCTCGTTGTGGGTGAGGAGGACGGCCCGGTACGGCTGGCTGGCGCCCAGGTGCGCGGCGAGGGCGGCCGGCTCTGCCGCCGAGCCCCAGGGGAACTCCAGCCGCTCCACGTCCGCGCCGAAGGCCTCCGCGATGCCGGCGAACCGGTCGCCGAAGGCGCCGGTGGTGACCGACAGGACGCGATCGCCGGGGGAGAGCGTGTTGACGAGGGCCGACTCCATGCCGCCGCTGCCGGAGCCGGTGAGAAGCAGCACCTCGCCGCTGGTGCCGATCAGGGTCGCGATCCCCGAGGCGATCTGGCCGAGCATCTCGGAGAAGGCGCCACCGCGGTGGTCGATCATCGGCGCGGCCTGGGCCTGGCGCACGTCGGCGGGAATTGGCGTGGGACCCGGGATGCGCAGGTTCTCTTCCATCCGCCGCATCATACGGGGCGGTGGCCGGCGCGTCCGGCGCGAGGTGCACTGCGCCGGTGCGGCGCCGGGATCAGGCGGTCCGGCGGTCGGCGAGGGTGACCCGCACCAGCCCGTAGAGGTGGGCGGACTCAGCGAGCCGCTTCTCCAGCCGACGAGCGTGCCGGCGGCGCGCCATGAGCATCGCGTACAGCACGGCGCCGTCGGCGAGACCGAGGAGCAGGAGCAGGGCCTGGGCGCTATCTGCCATGCGCCGAGTATCCGACGGTGACGTCCCGGCGCGAATCCCCCATTGGTACCCGTAGACTCTGGGCGACATGCCGCGCCGTCCGGAGATCAGCAGCGCGCCCCTCTTCGGGGAGGAGATCCCCGCGGATGCCCCGCTGGCTGCCCGCATGCGCCCGGCGAGCCTGGACGAGTTCGTCGGCCAGCCCCACCTCGTCGGGCCCGATGGCGCCCTCACGCGCGTCGTGCGCCCCGGCTACATCCCCTCCATGGTCCTCTGGGGCCCACCCGGGTCCGGCAAGACGACCCTCGCCCGGCTCCTGGCGGAGCGTTCGCAAGGGACCTGGCGGCAGATCTCCGCGGTGACGAGCGGGGTAGCCGACATCCGCAAGCTCGTGGCCGATGCCCATGCGCTGCGGGAAGCCGGCGGACGGACGGTCGTCTTCATCGACGAGCTGCACCGATTCAACAAGGCGCAGCAGGATGCGCTGCTGCCACATGTGGAGGACGGCACGATCGCCCTGGTGGGGGCAACCACCGAGAACCCGTACTACGAGCTGAACTCGCCGCTCCTCTCGCGCCTGCGGGTCTACCGGCTCGAACCGCTGTCGGCCGATGAGCTGCGCACCATCGTCGAGCGATCCCTCTCGGGCCAACGCGGGCTCGGCGGACGCGTCTCGCTGGCGGAGGGTGGACTGGCCGCCCTGACCGACCTGTCCGGCGGGGACGCGCGCCAGGCCCTGAACATCCTCGAGAGCGCCGCGGCGGTGACCGCGGACGGCGACGCCATCGGTCCCGACCGCGTCAGCGAGGCGGCCCAGCAGCGGCTCCTGGCCTACGACCGGGTGGGGGACCAGCACTACGAGGCGGCATCGGCCTTCATCAAGTCAATGCGCGGCAACGACCCGGATGCGGCCCTGTACTGGTGCGCGAGCATGATCGCGGCGGGGGAGGATCCGACCTTCATCGCGCGGCGGATCGTGATCGCCGCCAGCGAGGACGTGGGCAACGCCGATCCGCGGGCGCTGCAGGTCGCGGTGGCGGCGATGCAGGCGGTGGAGATGATCGGCCTCCCGGAGGCGCAGTACGCCCTGGCACAGGCCGCGGCCTACGTGGCCTCGGCGCCCAAGTCGAACCGCGCCGGGGGTGCGTACTTCGCCGCCCTGGCCGATGTCGAGGAGCACGGGCGTCTGCCGGTCCCGCTCCACCTGCGACCCTCGTCCCACCGGCGGCTCACGCGCGAGCACGGGTATGGCAAGGGGTACCTGTACCCGCACGACTTCGAGGGCGCCGATGTCGAGCAGCAGTACCTGCCCGACGCGCTCGCCGGGAAGGTCTACTACGAGCCGTCCGACCAGGGTCTGGAGCAGCAGATCGGAGACCGGCTGGCGCGCCTGCGCCGCCGCCGTCGGGAGTCGAAAGGCTAGGCGGTGCACCCGCTCCGTCGGGATGGCCTGCCGTGTCTATCGACGGCGCGCCTTGGACGTCGTGCTTGTCGCCCGTTACGCTTGCACCTATGACAGATATCGATCGGTTCGGGCATCCCGGACCACGAGGTGGAACGCTCAGCGAACCCCGCTGCGACCTCTGCGCGTTCTACCGGCGACTCAGCAGGAGCGAGCGCGTGACCTTCGTGGAGGCCCTCGCCAAGGAGGTGCGAGCGCGGGGCGACCGGCCCCGGTTCGAGGGCAAGCTCGTCTCCGTCGGAGAGCTGCCCGGCGGCGGCGGAGTTCCGTGGTTCGACGCGCGTAACGTCGAGGCCCACGTCGCCTGGCGCGGGTCGCAGGATCAGGAAGACACGGGCACGCAT
>CAYVLM010000215.1:0-4219 GCA_964452225.1 uncultured Steroidobacteraceae bacterium
GGGGTCGTAGGCCGGGATCACCTCGACGACGTCGAAGCCGACGAAGTCGATCCCGGTCAGCCCGCGCAGGACCGCGAGCAGGTCATGCGCGGATGGGCCCCCGGCCTCGGGCGTTCCGGTCCCCGGCGCAAAGGCCGGGTCGACCACGTCGATGTCGAAGCTGATGAAGGCAGGGCCGGCACCGACCCGCCGACGGACGACATCGGCCACCTCTTCGGGCCCGAGGCGAAGGACATCCTCGGTGGTGAGGTATTCGAGGCCGAGCTCCGTCCGCAGGACTGTCCAGTCCCCGGCGTCGTACAGCGAGCCGCGGAGGCCGACCTCGATCGAGCGGGCAACGTCGACCAGCCCCTCCTCGATGGCCCGGCGCATCCAGGTCCCGTGGTTGTACTTCTCGCCGAAGTAGCTGTCCCAGGCATCGGTGTGCGAATCGAAGTCGATCACCGCCACGGGGCCGCGGGAGCGCGTTGCCCGCAGGTGCGGGAGCGTGCAGGCGTGGTCGCCGCCGATGAGGAGCGGAACAATCCCCGCCTCCACGATGGGCGCAACGGTCGCCTCGATCGCCTGGTAGCTGCGTTCGGTGTAGCCCGGCACGATCGCCACGTCGCCGTAGTCGACGCAGGAGAGGACGTCAAACGGCTTGACATCGAGGTTGGCGTTGTACGGGCGCAGCATGACGCTCGCCGCCCGCACGGCGTTCGGTCCGAACCTGCCACCCACGCGGTACGTGACCCCGGTGTCGAAGGGCACCCCGACCACGGCGAGGTCGACATCGGCGAAGTCGCGCACGTACGGAAGCCGCGCGAACGTGGACGGCCCGGTGAAGCGCGGACTCAGCATGGAGTCTTCGGGGACGTATCGCGGCGCCACGAACGCAGTGTAGCCGCGGCGAATAGCATCGATCCGAGCAGGAATGGCGGAGAGGGCTGCCTTCGGGCACCAGGGTTGCGCGGCAAGGCAGGTGCGCGATTGCTGACAGGCGACTCGGGGCGACAGCGCAGCGACCTCCTGCTGCGGGGTGGCCTCCTGTTTACGGGGACCGATGATCTCCCGATCCGCGCCGACCTGGCCGTGGGCGGTGGGCGCGTCCTCGCCATCGGCCCCGATCTCGGGGCCGCCTGCCTGAGCCTGGCTGAGGCGCTGAAGGCTGCCACCCTGAGCGCCGCCGAGCTCCTCGGCCTGGGCGACAGGATCGGTGCCCTGAAGCCCGGCATGGACGCCGACCTCGTCGTCGTTCGCGGCGACGCCCTTGACTTCGCCCAGCTGGCCGAACGGATCGAAGGCGTCTTCGTCGCCGGAGCGCGCGTGAGGGGGTAGTCGCAGCCCGATACCCCGTGGCTGGACCTGCAGCCGCGGGGCCGCCGATGAAGGTTCCCGGCTTGCCAGGTGTCGTTTCATCAGAGATGTACCGCACCGAGCCCAGACGGTGACAGACGAACCGATCAGCCGCACCCAGGAGGCGAGCAAGGTCGACCGCTTCCGGGCGCTCGCCGCGGAGCACCTGGACGAGAGCTATCGGCTGGCACGCGCGATCCTGGGCAACCCGGCCGAAGCCGAGGACGCTACCCATGACGCCTTCGTCCAGGCCTGGCGCAAATGGTCGTCCCTGCGCGACCCGGCGCTCTTCGAGCGCTGGTTCGGCCGGATCCTGGTCAACACCTGCCGCAACCGGCTGCGCACCTCGAAACGCCGGCGCGGCCAGGACCTCTCCGACGAGCTGCTCCGCACCGATGGCGAGCCTTTCCGCCAGACCGATGACCGCGACCTGCTGCGGTCAGCCCTGGCCAGCCTGACGCCCGACCACCAGGTGGTGGTCGCCCTGCGCTTCTACCGGGACCTGCCGATCCGGGAGATCGCCGAGCGGCTCGGCGTCCGCGAGGGGACCGTCCACTCCCGTCTCCACTACGCGCTCCGGCACCTGCGCGACGTGCTGGGGCCCGACGATGCCCCAGGAGCCTTCCGATGACCGATCACGATCTCGAGCGGCGGCTCCGCGACTTCTACGCCACGGAGGTGGCTGCGGACCGTGCGCCGCAGCACCTGCGCGCCGCACTGGCCTCCATCCCCGACGAGCCGGCGCGCGGCATCCTGGCCGAGCGTCGCCTCCTCATGGTGCTGATCGCGGCCGCCCTGCTGGCTGCCCTCCTGGCGGGCACCGCCATTGCCGTTGGATCGGGCCTGCTGCGCCTGTCGCGCGAGGTTCAGCCGACGCCGTCACGCGCCGTCTCCGCGGCACCGGTGGTGACGACAGCGCACATCGATGTCGGCGGGCTGACCCGGGATTACCTCGTGGTCGCGCCGGGCGACGTGGCGGGTGACGGGCCGCTGCCGCTCTTTGTGTTGCTGCACGCATCCAACGTGTCGACGGCCGAGGCACGGCAGATAGGCGGCACGGATGAGCTGGCGAGCGAGTCGGCCGCCGTCGTCGTGTACGCCGAGGCCTACAAGAGCAGTTGGAACGCCGGCACCTGCTGCCGACCGGCGACCACGGACGCCATCGACGACGTCACGTTCCTTGCCGCGCTCGTCGACCGCCTGGAGGCCGACTACCCGATCGATCCCAACCGGGTGTTCCTCGGGGGCGACGGGACCGGCGGTTCGATGGCGTATCGCGCAGCGTGCGAGCTGTCGGATCGATTTGCAGCCGTCGCCGTCGTCAGCGGCCCGCTCCTCGTGGACTGCAACCCGGCAACCCCCATCCCCGTGCTCCATATCCACGGCGATGCCGACACGGTGTACTTCTACGACGGAGGGGGGACCGCCTGTGATGGGCCCTGCCCATCGGTCGCGCAGACCATGGAGGGCTGGCGCCAGGCCGATGGCTGCGCCGCCGAGCCGACCACCACCACGGAGGGGATCGTGGTCACGACCACCTTTTCGACGTGTTCGGGCGGCGTGGAGGTCGAGTTCGTCAAGGCCATTGGCGCGGACACCACCTGGGACCAACCCGGCATCGACGACCTGGCGGTCATCTGGGCGTTCCTCACGCGCCACCCCCGAGGGACGGCGAGCGGCTAGGCCAGTCCGCTCGCGGCAGGGCGGGCATCGGCTCGGTTGAAGGAATTGCGTCAGCCGCGTGTCAAGTGAGGGAAGGGAGGAGGCTGAGATGCAGAACCGAGCCATCATCGCCGCCGTATGCCTCGTGATCGCGCTCGCCGGGTGCGGCACCGGTACCCGGGCGACCCCGACTCCAGGCTCGAACGGCTCAACACCAACCCCGACGCCGACCACGTCGCCGCAGCCGACGCCGCCACCGACGCCCACCGCGGTGGCGGGACAGATCGAGGTTGGCGGCCTGACCCGCGAGTACCTGGTGGTCACGCCCCCCGACGTGGCCGGGCGCGACTCGCTGCCGCTCCTGCTGGCTCTCCATGGGCGGACCGGGACGATAGCCGACGCTGAAACGATCTCCGGTTACGACACCATTGCGCTCGACCCCGGTGCGGTCGTGGTCTACCCCCAAGGCTACAAGGGCAGCTGGAACGCGGGTACGTGTTGTGAGGAGGCCAACAGGGAGAGCGTCGACGACGTCGGCTTCCTGCGCGCGCTCATCGACCGGATGGAGGCCGACTACCCGATCGACACCAACCGGGTCTTCGTCGTGGGCGGCTCCAACGGCGGTGAGATGGCCGAGCGCGCCGCCTGCGAGCTGTCGGACCGCATCGCCGCGGTCGCCGATGTGGTCGGCACCCTGCTCGTCGACTGCCAGCCCAGCCAGCCCGTATCGGTCCTCGCCATCCACGGCACGGCCGACACGATGATTCCCATCGCCGGAGGACTCACCGACGACCCCTCCTGCCGGGACGCCCCGTGTCCGGCGTTCGCGGATGTCATGGAGCGCTGGCGCCAGATCGACGGCTGCACGGGTGACCCATCCACGGCGGAGGACACCTACACCGTCGAGACGACGTTCTCCACCTGCAGCGGCGGCACCACGGTGACCTTCATCAAGGCCATCGGCAAGGGGCACGGGTGGTACACCAGCCACCCCGACGACCGGGCAGTGACCTGGGACTTCTTCATGAACCATGCGCGATCGACTGGCACGAGCTAGGCGGACAAGGGAAAGACGGGCATGCAGAACCGGGGTTGTGTCGCCGTCGCATGCCTCGTCACCACGCTGATGGTGGGCGGGTGCAGCGCGACGGTGCCCTGCTGGTGCTGCACGGAGGGAACGTGACACCATCGGGAGACGCGGCGACAAGGGCTGCGCATCACA
>CAYVLM010000216.1:0-4190 GCA_964452225.1 uncultured Steroidobacteraceae bacterium
GCCGTCGACGGTCCGCTCGATCGCGGTGCTGGACCGGACCAAGGAGCCGGGTGCGGTCGGTGAGCCGATGTACCTCGAGCTCGTGTCTGCGATCGCCGAGGCGATGGACGGGGAGAACCCGCCGTTCGAGACGGCGCCACGGGTCATCGGCGGTCGGTACGGCCTCTCCTCCAAGGAGTTCACGCCGGCGATGGTGAAGCCTATCTTCGACGAGTTGGCCAAGGACCGGCCCAAGCGGCATTTCACCGTCGGCATCTACGACGACGTCACCAACCTCAGTCTGCCGATCGATGCTGAGTTCCGCCCTCCGCGGCCCGCAGGCGAGCTCCAGGCGGTCTTCTGGGGGCTGGGCTCGGACGGCACGGTGGGCGCCAACAAGGCGTCGGTCAAGATCATCGGCGAGGGCACTGACCTGTTCGCCCAGGGCTACTTCAGCCTCGACTCCAAGAAGTCGGGCGGGGTGACGGCATCCCACCTTCGGTTCGGGCCCCAGCCCATCCACTCCTCGTACTTCGTCGACCACGCCGACTTCGTCGGCTGCCACCAGTTCAACCTGCTATTCACCCAGAAGGTGCTCGACGCGGCCAAGCCGGGCGCCACGTTCCTGCTGAACTCGCCCTACCCCGGCGACGAGGTATGGGGCCACCTACCAGTCAATGTCCAGCGCCAGCTGGTCGACAAGCAGATCGAGCTGTGGGTCATCGACGCCTTCGCCGTCGCGGCCGAGACCAGCATGGGCGCCCGCATCAACACCGTGATGCAGCCGTGCTTCTTCCAGCTCGCCGGCGTGCTGCCGGCCGAGGAGGCCATCGAGCGCATCAAGGGCTTCGTACGGAAGACGTACGGCAAGCGCGGGGAGGCGGTGGTCCAGCGCAACTACGCGGCCATCGACCGCTCGCTGGAGCGCCTGGTCAAGGTTCCCCTGGGCGAGGTCGCCACGGATCGTCCGGCCCCCACGATCGTGCCCGAGACCGCGCCCGAGTTCGTGCAGCGGGTGACCGCCCGGATGATGGCCGGCGAGGGCGACCTGCTGCCGGTCAGCACGATGCCTGTCGATGGCACCTTCCCCAGCGCCACCACCCGGTGGGAGAAGCGGGCAATCGCGCAGCAGATCCCGGTCTGGGACCCGTCGATCTGCATTGACTGCGGCAAGTGCGCGATGGTCTGCCCGCACGCGTCAATCCGGATGAAGGTGTATCCGGAATCGGCCGTCGCGGATGCGCCCGCCAACTTCCTGAGCAAGGAGTTCAAGTCGCGCGAACTGGTCAACCACCGCATCACGATCCAGGTGGCGCCTGACGACTGCACCGGCTGCGGCGTGTGCGTCGACATCTGCCCAGCCAAGAGCAAGACCGACATCGGCCACAGGTCGATCGACATGGCGCCGCTGCTGGAGCACCAGCAGGAGGAGCGGGAGCGCTGGGACTACTTCCTGTCCATCCCGCAGCTCGACCGCAGCCTGATCCCGCACGAGACGGTCAAGGGCGCGGCCGCGCTGGAGCCGCTGTTCGAGTTCTCGGGTGCCTGCGCCGGGTGCGGCGAGACGCCCTACCTGCGGCTCGTGTCGCAGCTGTTCGGCGATCGGATCGTCATCGCCAACGCCACCGGCTGCTCCTCGATCTACGGGGCCAACCTGCCGACCACCCCGTGGGCGGTCAACCCCGACGGACGCGGTCCCGCGTGGAACAACTCGCTGTTCGAGGACAACGCCGAGTTCGGCCTGGGCATGCGGCTCGCGCTCGATGCTCGGGAGGCGTTCGCCCGGCAGCTGCTGGGGTCACTGGCCCCGGTGGTGGGTGAGTCACTCGAACGCGAGATCCTCGACGCCGATCAGAGCACCGAGCAAGGCATCGCGGACCAGCGTGGCCGGATCGCCCGGTTGCGCGAGGTCCTCGCGGGCGTGGGTGACGAGCACGCGGCTGCCGCGCAGCGGCTGCTCGCGGTGGCCAGCGATCTCGTCCGCCAGGGCGTGTGGATCGTCGGCGGTGACGGCTGGGCCTACGACATCGGCTTCGGCGGCCTGGACCAGGTGCTGAGCTCGGGGCGCAACGTCAACATCCTGGTGCTCGACACGGAGGTCTACTCCAATACCGGCGGTCAGGCATCAAAGGCCACCCCTCGGGGTGCCGTTGCCAAGTTCGCCGCGGCCGGCAAGTCGACCGGAAAGAAGGACCTGGGCGCGGTCGCCCGGTCGTACGGCGACGTGTTCGTGGCCCAGATCGCGATGGGCGCCAACGACGCCCAGACGATCAAGGCGCTGCTCGAAGCCGACGCCTGGCCGGGACCGTCGCTCGTCATCGCCTACTCGACCTGCATCGCCCACGGCATCGACATGTCGAAGTCGATGAGCCACATGAAGGACGCGGTCCGCAGCGGCTACTGGCCGCTCTACCGCTACCAGCCGAGCGAGGTCGAGGATGGCGTGCCATTCAAGCTCGACTCGGCCCAGCCGTCCATCCCGATCAGCCAGTTCGTGGCCGACGAGACGCGGTTCGCGATCCTGCAGCGGACGCACCCGGAGCGGGCGGCCGAGCTCGCCGAGCTGGCCCAGGCCGACGCGGACGAGCGATGGCGCTATTACGAGCAGCTGGCGGGCATTCACCGCAGCGTTCCGCACCTCGACCACCACGAGCCCGAGCAGCCCGAGGGCGTCGGGGCAGGCGTGGCCACGGCCGCTGGATCCGGCGCCAACCCGGCCGACGCCGCATCGCCCGCCCGGCCGGATGGGAACGGGAAGGGAGACCAGGCGTGACCGTCGATTTGCACACCACCTACCTGGGCCTCGACCTCCGCTCGCCGCTCGTCGCCTCGTCCTCGCCGCTCACCGGCGAGATCGCCTCGGCGCGGCGACTGGAGGCGACCGGGGCCGCGGCGATCGTGATGCCGTCCCTGTTCGAGGAGGAGATCCTCAACGAGGAGATCCAGCTCAACCGCTCGCTCGAGGCGGGCAGCGAGCAGTATCGCGAGGCGCTCAGCTACTTCCCCGCGATCGACGACGTGCCGGGGGTCGGCGACCGCTACGTCGACCGCCTGGAACGGATGAAGGCCGAGCTCTCGATCCCGGTCATCGGCAGCCTCAACGCGACCACGACCGGCGGCTGGGTGAGCTACGCCCGCCGGATGCAGGATGCGGGCGCCGATGCGCTGGAGGTCAACCTGTACCACGTCGTGGCCGACCCCGCGGCGACGGCCGCCGCACGGGAGGAAGCCGATCTCGAGCTGATCGCGGCGGTCAGGTCGGCCATCACCATCCCGCTGGCGGTCAAGCTCAGCCCGTACTACACGGCCATGGCTGGCTTCGCCGCTCGCGCTCGCGCGGCGGGCGCTGACGGCCTCGTGCTGTTCAACCGCTTCTACCAGCCCGACCTCGATCTCGAGAGCCTCGAGGTCATCGCCCGCGTGGAGCTCAGCCACTCGGGCGACCTGCGGCTGCCGATGCGCTGGATCGCGATCCTGCGGCCCCAGCTTGGCGACGAGGTCTCGCTGGCCGCTACGTCAGGCGTCCACTCGGGCACCGACGCGGTCAAGGGTCTGATGGTCGGTGCCGACATCACGATGATGACCTCGGCGCTGCTGCGCCACGGGCCGGAGCACGTGCGGACCGTCGAGGCCGAGCTGGTGGCGTGGATGGAGGAGCACGAGTACGAGTCGGTCTCGCAGCTTCGGGGCTGCGCGACGCAAGCCTCGGTCGAGGACCCCTCGGCGTTCGAGCGCGGCAACTACATGACCGCGCTGCGCTCCTGGGCGACGCCGCCGGACCTGATGCCCGCCTGACCGACGGTCCGGCGAGATCATCACTGCGCGGGGTCATCCGTCGGCGTACCCGATCATCGTCCGCCCGGCCGCGCCGGAGCCGACCGCTGGCGTTGGGCACACCGATGGCCCTCCGGACGACGGGCGTGCTCCTCGCGAGAACCGCGATCGGTGCGCCTGTGGCTGGTCCGGCTCGGCCGGCGACCGAAGGGCTGACCGCTCGCCCAGGCGCATCGACGCACGGTGCAGGCTGTTCTCGAGGCTCCTGCGGGAGTAGCTCAGTTGGTGAAGCGGCAGCCTTCCAAGCCCGGCGGTCTCAACGGTGTGCTTCTGAGCGTGCTGACCCGAGCGAGATCGGCTCAGCGATGCGCTCTACCCGAGGTTCATCCGCAGTCTACCCAGCCGCGTAGCTACTCTGCGCGAACAGCGCCCCACGG
>CAYVLM010000217.1:0-4183 GCA_964452225.1 uncultured Steroidobacteraceae bacterium
CCTGCTCGTCACCGGGTACGACGAGGACCGGGGCGTGATGCACCTCAGCGTTCCCGAGGGAGTCCGTCCGCGGCGGGTCTCGGTGGACGCCGTGGAGCACGTCATGATCTACCGCGAGCACCCGTCGGTCGGCGCGATCCTCCACGTCCACGGCTGGATGGAGGGGGTGACCGATGCCACCGACGTCGTGTACCCGTGCGGCACCCACGAGCTGGCCATGGAGGTGGCCGAGCTGGTGCGCCAGGCGCCCGATCCGTCGCGTGCCGTCATCGGGCTGCGCAACCACGGGCTGACGATCACCGGTCACGATCTCGACGAGATCATCGAGCGCGTCGGGCAGCGCATCGTCCGGCGCGTGCCGATGAGCTGACCCGAGAGCGTGCCCGCCCGCCAGGTGCGGGGCATCCGCCTCCGCTACCCGGCGACCCCTCGAAACCAGCGCGCCGTGGCGCTGCTCGGTCCGCGCCTGCCGAGGCTGACCCGTGGCTGGATGCCTTGGCTCGAGCTGACCCGCGCCGAGCCGAAGCCGCTCCCTGACCGCGACTGGGTGCGGATCCGCCCGCGCCTCAGCGGCATCTGCGGCACAGACATCGCCCTGCTGACCGGGCACAGCAGCCCCGTTCTGACCCCGTTCGCCGCCTTCCCGGCGGTGCTCGGCCACGAGGTCGTTGGCGAGGTGATCGAGGTCGGGGAGGAGGCTGCCGGCGCCTGGCATCCGGGCGATCGGGTGGTCGTGGACCCGGTGATCTCGTGCGCGATGCGCGGCCTGGAGCCGTGCGCGCAGTGCGCGCGCGGCATGCCCTGCCTCTGCCTCCGCCAGGCCGATGGCCGCCTGGGTCCGGGGATCCTGATGGGGTTCACGGCCGGTTTGCCCGGGGCGTGGAGCGATGAGCTGGTCGCCCACGTCTCGCAGCTGTACCGGGTGCCGGACGAGGTGCCGGACCGCGCGGCCGTGCTCGTCGAGCCCTTCAGCGTGTCGCTGCACGCCGTGCTGTCCGCCGACCCGCAGCCGGGCGAGCGGGTCCTCGTGGTGGGAGCGGGAACCATTGGCCTCGGCGCGGTTGCGGGGATGGCCCTCCTGGCGGAGAAGAGCGAGCTGACGGTGCTGGCCAGGCATCCCGCGCAGGAGTCGCGCGCCCGCCGCCTTGGCGCAACGAGGGTCGTGCGTGAGCGCGGCTCGGCAAGCGCGGACGTCGCGCTGGCGGAGGCTGCCGGGGCGCGGCTCCACCACCCGATCACGGGACCGCCGGTGGCCAGCGGCGGGTTCGACGTCATCCTCGACTGCGTGGGCAGCGGCGCCAGCCTGGACCTGGCGCTGCGCTTCACGAACCCGGGCGGGCGGATCGTCATCGTGGGCGGCCCGACGGTGATTCGGGCGCTGGACTGGACTCTGGTCTGGACGCGCGAGCTGCGCCTGATGGGGAGCTTCGTGTACGGGCGCGAGACGGGGGTCCCCGGAGAGCCGCACACCTTCGAGCTCGCGCTTCGGCTCCTGGCGGAGCACCCGGACCTGCCGATCGCCGAGCTCGTCACCCACCGCTTCCCGCTCTCGCGCTGGCGCCAGGCCATTCGCGTCAGCCTGGCGCGACGCAGCGGGGCGGTGAAGGTGGTCCTCGGCCCCGGGTGAAACCATGAGCGGTGCGAGCTCCTGGGTGGACCGGACGGTGGTCGTGACCGGGGCGACCGGCGGCATCGGCCGGGCGGTGGTCGCCGAGGTCCTGGCCAGGGGTGGCCGGGCGGGCTGCATCGCCCGCTCGGAGGCCCGCCTCGCGGCCCTGGCCCACGAGCTGGGCGCCGGAGATACGAGGCTGGCGACTGCGGCGGCGGACGTCGGCGAGCGCACCGCCCTGGGCGCCGCGATGCGAACGCTGACGGGGATCCTGGGACCCGTGGACGTGCTGGTGACCTGTGCCGGCATTGGCCTCTATGGATCCGTCAGCCGTCTCGAGGCGGACGATGCCGCGTCGGTGATGCGCACGAACTACCTCGGCACGGTCCACGCGGTGCAGGCGGCGCTGCCCGCGATGGTCGCCCGGCGGTCCGGTCACATCGTGCTGCTCGGGTCCATCGCCGGGTTGATCGGTGCGCCGTTCGAGGCCGCGTACTCCGCTTCCAAGTTCGCCGTGGTGGGCTTTGGCGAATCGCTGGCGGTGGAGCTCGCCTCGGTCGGGATACGGGTCTCGATGGTGAACCCGGGTCCGGTCGAGACCGCCTTCCACGAGGCCCGCGGTCACCCGTATGAGCGGCGCTGGCCGAGGCCATTGGACCCGGTGACGGTGGGGCGAGCCGTCGTGCGGGCGGTGGAGCGCGGCGAGTCCGAGCGCGCCCTGCCCGGCTGGCTGGGGCTGTCGGTGGCGCTCCGTCACCTTGCACCGGGCATGTACCGGAGCGGCGTGCGGCGGGCGTTCCGACGGGACCTGGCGCGGCTGGCGGCCGAGTCGGCTCGGGAGGCGGACCGATGATCGACCTCTCCGCCACCGCGCCCCCGGGCGACGACTGGCGCACCCGCAGTCCATGGCTCGAGGCCGGCTCGTACCGTCCGGAGCCGCGCCTCGAGGGCGACACCGTGGCCGATGTCCTGATCGTCGGCGGGGGATTCACCGGTCTCTGGTCCGCGCTCGCTCTCAAGGAGGCTGACCCGGCGATCCGGATCGTCCTCTGCGAGGCGGCGGTGGCCGGCTACGGAGCCAGCGGCCGCAACGGCGGGTTCGCGTTGACCATGGTCGCGCGCAACATCCATGACCTCGTCCGCAAGGTCGGCCCGGGGCAGGCCCGCGCCACCCGGCTCGCCATGCGCCGGTCGCTCGACGAGATGGCCACCTTCTGCGCCGCGGAGTCGATTGACGCCTCGCTCACGCGGCCCGGCGTGCTCACCGTCTCGAATGGGCCCGAGCAGGACCTGCGGATCCACCAGGATCTCGCGGCCGCCCACCGCGCCGGACTCGACGACCTGGCGGAGCTGTCGGCCGCAGAGTGCCGAGAGCTCCTCCACAGCGACCGGATCCGGCTCGGCCACTTCGAGGAGGCGGCCCTCCTGGTGGACCCCGCGGCTCTCGCACGCGGTCTCCGCGACGCGGCGCTGCGGCGGGGCGTTCGGGTGCACGAGCGGACCCCGGTGATGGCGCTGGAGATGGCCCCTGGCGGGGTGGAGGCGCGCACGCCGACCGGCACGGTGCGAGCGAGCCGCGTGCTGCTGGCGACCAACGCCTACGCCGCCACGGTCCCCGAGCTGCGCCGCTTCATCTTCACCGTCTACGCCTACATCGTCCGCACGGCCCCGCTCACCGAGGACCAATGGCGGAGGGTCGGATGGGAACGGGGGATGGGCGTGGAGGACAAGCGGGTCATGCCCCACTTCCATCGCCCGACCCCGGACGGGCGGATCCTGTGGGGCGGCCGCGACGCACCGTTCTCGGCCGAAGGCCCCAATCCGGGGCGAGATCGCGATCCGCGGATCTTCGCCCGGCTTGAGGAGACCTTCCGCTGGACCTTCCCGCAGCTCGCCGACGTGCCGATCGACGGAGGCTGGGCCGGACCCGTGTGCGGCACCGTCAACTGCTTCGCGTCGGTCGGGTTCCTCGGGCGCTCCGGGCGGATCGCCCACGCCATCGGCTACGCCGGCCACGGCGTCGGCCCCTCGCACCTTGCCGGCTCCATCGCCCGCGACCTGCTGCTGGGCAGGCGGAGCGAGCTCCTGGAGCTGCCGATGGTGGCCAGGCGACCCGTTCGTCTCCCGCCCGGACCCATGCGGACCTGGGTGCTGGGCGGGGCTCAGCGGGTCCTCCTGCGGGCGGACGACCGCAGAACCGATGCGGACCTTCTCACCAGGATGGCGCTGCGTTTCCTGCAGTGACGGCGCGAACCGTCAGTCGAGGGGATCGCCCTCGTCGCGGAAAGGCTCTGCGACCCCGTGGCGCGCCGCCTGGACCGATGGGCGCAGCCAGCGCGGCAGCCGCTTCTCCTCCTCGGACGGCGTCTGCGTCGTCGTCCCTGCCGCAACGGAATCGGGTGCCACTGGCTGTGGAACGTGCACGGCCTGCAGGGGCTCCGGGACTCCGACGCCAGCGGAATCGACTCCCGCGTCCGCGGCCTGGCGGCGCTCGGAGCGCTTCGCGAGCAGCAGGAAGAAGGTGCACCCGAACAGGGTCAGGAGCGCCCACAGCGTGGCGAGCTGGATGGCGAA
>CAYVLM010000218.1:0-4130 GCA_964452225.1 uncultured Steroidobacteraceae bacterium
GCTTCACCTACGACATCTGGGGCGACGCCGTGAACGTGGCCCAGCAGATGGAGGCGCAGGGCGAGGCCGGGCGGATCAACGTGTCGGAGCCGGTGTTCCGCCACGTCGAGCCCTATTTCGAGGCGACCGCCCGCGGCGCGGTCTACACCCTGCGGCAGGCGAGCAAGGAGCTGAACCTCCCGCTCAAGGGTGCGCGGGTCGCGATCCAGGGCTACGGCAACGCCGGCTCGATCGCCGCGTCGCTGCTCCATGACGAGGGGTCGATCATCGTGGCGGTCAGCGACTCGACCGGCGGGATCTACAACCCCAAGGGCATCGACCCGTCCGCGGTCAGCGCCTGGAAGCGCGAGCACGGAACGGTCGTCGGCTTCCCGAAGGCCGAGGGGATCAGCAACAGCGCTCTCCTTGAGGTCGACTGCGAGATCCTGATCCCGGCGGCGCTCGAGAACCAGATCACCGCGGCGAACGCGCCACGGATCAAGGCCAGGATCGTCGCTGAAGCGGCGAACGGGCCGACAACCCCGGAAGCGGACGACATCCTGCACGAGCGGGGCGTGTTCCTCATCCCCGACATCCTGTGCAACGCAGGCGGCGTCACCGTCAGCTACTTCGAGTGGGTCCAGGACATGCAGTCCTTCTTCTGGACAGAGGACCGCATCAACGAGTCCCTGCGCCAGATCATGGACGGCGCCTTCACCAGCGTGCTCGGGATGAGCAAGCTCCACGAGGTGCACATGCGGACCGCGGCGTACATGGTGGCGGTCAGCCGGGTCGCCGAGGCGACGAACCTTCGCGGCCTCTACCCGTAAACTCCTCCGTACGAACGGACCGATGCGGGCGCCGGCTCCGAGCCGGCGCCCGTCGCATCGGTGCTGAGAACGTCGCAGGCGAGGAGGATGGCCCATGCTCGACCATGAAGAGCGGTTCCTCTTCCGCGAGGAGATCGTCAACCTGGCCAACGCGCTGGTCGATCCGGGGCAGCTCGACAACGTCGAGGACCTGCTCGCCGAGGTGACCACCTCCCCGCGCTTCGACTCGGACGTGTTCACCCTGGAGCGCTCGCTCCAGGTCATGCTCGGCGGACGCGCCGGCTCCACGCTGGTCGGCCTGCTCACCGTGGACCGGTCCGTCTTCGACGAGATCGGCGAGATCGGGCTCCCGGTGGAGGTCCACGAGCGTCTCGTCGGCTGGCGCGCCCGCTTCGGCCTGGCGATCGACAACGCGCTGAACTACCTGAACAACCCGGACGGCATCCAGGGGCACACGTTCGGCACCCAGCTGCTGCACGGGGAGGGCGGAACCACGCTGCAGGGACGCCTGACCCTGGTCCGCTACAACAACGAGCCCCAGTTCTTCATCGCCGATGCGGAGATCCTGCTCACCCTGGCCGCCGACATGCTCGAACGGCTCGGCGAGCATCTCGCGCCGGAGATGATCGAGCCCGAGCTCGTGAACCGGCTCCGCGAGGGGGTCGACCTCGTCGAGCGACGGGCGAAGCCCCGTGGCTGAACGGCTGCCGTTCACCGGCGATCCGGCGGCGGACCGCCTGCTTGCCGCGGACCCGTTCGCACTCCTCGTGGGGTTCGCGCTCGACCAGCAGGTGAGCGTGCAGAAGGCCTTTGCCGGGCCGATGGAGCTCCGGCGGCGGATCGGCACCCTCGACCCTGCCCGGATCGCCGCCATGGACCCGACCGACCTGGAGGCCGCGTTCCGGCAGCGTCCGGCCCTGCACCGCTTCCCGGGCGCCATGGCGGGGCGTGTCCACGCGCTCGCCGCCGCCATCGCCGCCGACTACGACGGAGACGCGTCGCGGATCTGGCGCGAGGCATCCGACGGCGGCGAGCTGGAGTCGCGGCTGCTGGCGCTGCCGTCGGTCGGGCCGATGAAGGCGGGCTCCATCATGGCCATCCTCGCGCGGAGGTTCGGCGTTGAGCTGCCCGGCCTCGCCGAGCGGCTGCCGCGCCATCCCACCCTGGGAGACGTGGACTCTGCCGAGGCGCTGGCCGCCTACCAGGAGCAGAAGCGCGCCCGCAAGGCGATGCTCCGGGCGAGATAGCGCCCCGGACCGCCCGCGACGGAAAAGGAGGCCGGACGTGGGCACTCGCCGGCCTCCCGCGCGCCACGGTGGCTCCCGGACGCGTTCCGGGACCGTGGCGTCGAACCCGATGATAGGGGCTCGGACCTACCGATCACTAGTACTTTCGGTCCCGATTCGGGCCGCTCACGCCACGTCCCAGGCGAGCGGCATCGTGTCGGTGAGCCGGGTCCGGCCGATGAAGACCGCCACCAGGGCGAGCGCCGGGCCCGTGATCCGCTGCAGCTCGGCCAGGGTGTACGCGTCGGCGACGCTGATGTAGTCCGTGCGCGCCATCGGCTCCTCGGCGATCACGTCCGTCATCCGTGCCCTGAGCACCTCGGCCGATCGTTCGCCGCGGTCGTACGCCCGTTGCGCCGCCTCGAGCGCCGCGAACAGGCAGGTCGCTGCGTGCCGCTCCTCGATCGAGAGGAACCGGTTGGCGGCGGCGATCGCGACCCCGTCCGGATCGCGGACCGTGGGGCACACGACGAGCTCCACGTTGACGAACAGGTCGGTCAGCATGCGACGCAGCACCACCACCCGCTGGGCGTCCTTCTGCCCGAGGTAGAGGCGCGCGGGCCCCACGAGGTTCAGCAGCTTCAGGGTGGCCGTGGTGAGGCCGTCGAGGTGGCCGGGGCGGGACGCACCCTCCAGGCGGCGGGTGAGCCCCTCCACGGTGACCCGGGTCACGTCCTCGGGAGGGTAGATGGTGGCCACCGAGGGGAGGAAGGCGATGTCCGCCTCGGCCCGTTCGAGCAGGGCGATGTCCCGTGGCTCGTCGTGCGGATAGCTCGCTGCCTCCGCAGGCGTCGCGAACGAGGTCGGGTTCACGAAGCAGCTCACCACCACGCACCCGTTCTGGCGTCGAGCCGCAGCGACCAGGGAGAGCTGGCCGTCGTGGAGGAACCCCATGGTCGGCACGAACCCGACGGCGTCGCCGGCCAGGCGTCGCTCGAGGATCGCCTCCCGGAGCTCGGGGACGGTCCGGACGACGATCATCAGCGCCGGGTGCGTCGCGCGGACCCGGAACGGCCGGCGCCGCGCCGCCGGGACCCCTCGCGGCCCGTGCTCTCGGCGCGGGCGTTGCGGAACCGATCGGCGATCAGGTCCCAGAGCCGCTCGGCGACCTGGCGCTTGGGGAGCATCGGCCAGTCCGTCAGCGGACCCTCGACGCCGAAGACCGTGACCTTGTTCTCATCCGAGCCGATGGCGTCGAAGGGTCCCCCGACGGTGTTGCCGACGATCAGGTCCAGCCCCTTGTCGCGGAGCTTGCCGGTGGCGTTCGCCTCGAGGTCGTCGCTCTCCGCGGCGAACCCGACCAGGAAGGGGCGCACCCCGTCGGGCATCTCGCCGACCTCGGCGATGATGTCCGGGTTGGGCACCAGGTCGAGCTGGAGTGTGCTCCCGTCGCGCTTGATCTTGCGGGCGCTGGCCCGCTTGGGGGCGAAGTCCGCGACGGCCGCGGCCATCACCAGGATGTCCGCCCCCGTGGCTTCGCGGAGCACGGCCTGGCGCATCTCGGCGGCCGTGGTGGCGTTCGTGACGTGGACCCCGGGCGGGGCGGGGACGCCGAGGGTCCCGGCCACCACGGTCACGTCCGCGCCGCGGTCGCGGGCCGCCTCGGCGACGGCGATCCCCATCTTGCCGCTGCTCCGGTTGCCGATGAAGCGGACCGGGTCGATCGGTTCACGGGTTCCGCCGGCGCTCACCACCACCCGCAGCCCCTCGAGGTCGCCGGCGTGCTCGAACAGGCGGCCGACCGCGTCGGCGATGGTCGACGTCTCGGCCAGGCGGCCAACCCCGGTCAGACCGCTGGCCAGGGGGCCGACTTCGGGCTCGATCACCAGGTAGCCGAGCTCCCGGATGGTTGTGACGTTGCGCTGGGTGGCCGGGTGGGTCCACATCCCGGCGTCCATCGCGGGGGCCACGATCACCGGCGACCGGCCGGCGCAGACCAGGGCGGTGAGCGCCGAGTCGACCAGGCCCGCGGCCAGCTGGGCGATGAGGTTGGCGGTCGCCGGGGCGATGACGACCGCGTCAGCCGCCTCAGCCA
>CAYVLM010000219.1:0-4127 GCA_964452225.1 uncultured Steroidobacteraceae bacterium
GGTCCCGACGCCAAGCCCCTCGAGGTCCAGATCCGCACCTACCAGATGCACGAGGTGGCGGAGGCGGGGATCGCCGCGCACTGGCGCTACAAGGAGGGGAGCCGCGGGGACCGACGCTACGACGAGAAGCTGGCCTGGGTCCGCCAGCTCATCGAGTGGCAGCGCGAGGTGAGTGATGCCACCGAGTTCGTGGAGGGGCTCAAGCTCGACCTCTTCCAGGACCAGGTCTTCGTCTTCACCCCGAAGGGCGACGTCAAGGACCTGCCGGCGGGCGCCGGACCGCTCGACTTCGCCTACCGGATCCATACCGATGTCGGCCACCGCACCATCGGTGCCAAGGTCAACAACCGGCTCGTCCCGCTCGACTACAAGCTGCGCAACGGCGACATCGTGGAGATCATCACCACCAAGGCCGCCCACGGCCCCAGCCGCGACTGGCTGAACATGGTGCGCACCAACCAGGCGCGCGAGAAGATCCGGCAGTGGTTCAAGCGCCAGCAGCGCGACGAGAACATCGCGCAGGGCAAGGACCTGCTTGATCGCGAGCTCCGCCGGCTGGCGCACGAGACGCTGACGTCGGTCGACGACGGCAAGCTCGTCGAGATCGCCACCCAGCAGCACTTCCGGGAGCTCGACGACTTCTACGCCGCCATCGGCTACGGCGCGGTCAGCCCGGCCAGCGTGGTGAGCAAGCTCGAGGTCCACGACGACGTCGCGATCACGTTGCCCGAGGTGGCGCCACCCGCCGCGCCCTCCACGAGCGGCGTGCGGGTCAAGGGCGTGGGCGACCTGCTCGTGCGCTTTGCCAAGTGCTGCAGCCCGATCCCCGGGGACCCGATCGTGGGCTACGTCACCCGGGGCAAGGGGGTCACGATTCACCGGGCGACCTGCCCGTCAGTCCTGTCGGAGCGCGACATCGAGCGGCTGATCGACGTGGAGTGGGAGGCGCCAGGACAGCAGACCTACCCGATCACGGTGCGCATCGAAGCGATCGACCGGGCGGGCCTGCTCAACGAGATCACGAACGTCGTTGCCGAGCACAAGGTGAACATCGTGGCGGCCAGCATCGGGGTCCACCCCGACGGCATGGCGACCATCACCGCCACCCTGAAGGTGACGAGCCTCCAGCAGCTCTCCCGTGTCCTGTCCCGCATCGAGCGGGTCAAGGACGTGACCAGCGTCACGCGCGAGGTCAGCTGACCCCGACCGCCGCGGCGGCAACGAACGGACCAACGGCGGCCGCGAAGGCCGTCGGACGCTCCCACATCGGCATGTGATCGGCCTCGTCGACCAGCTCGAGCCGCGCGCCGGGAATCAGCGCCTCCATCTGCCGTCCGACCGCCACCGGCACGATGGTGTCACCAACGCCCCACACGAGCAGCGTCGGTGTCGCCAGGATCACGAGTCGATCTCGGAGATCGATGGTGAGCATCTCGTGCAGGGCGACCCGGAGGCGGCGCGGGCCCATCCGGCACAGGCCGGCGACCAGCATCGGCATGCTCCCCGCATCGGTGTGGCGCGTGGTTCGGAGGACGGCAACGCTCCGTCCAACGAGCCCGCCGGGCAGCGGCAGAGCCGGAGTGTCCACCAGCACCAGCCCGCGGACGAGCTCTGGGTGCTCGGTGGCGAGCAGTATGCCGATCAGCCCGCCCATCGAGTGGCCGATCACCAGGGCCGACCGCGCCGCGCGCAAGGCGAGCTCGGAGGCCAGCGCCTCCGCGGCGGCATGCAGCGAGAAGCGGGTCGCGTCGTGATCGGGCCCGGCGAGGTCGGCGAGGAGCACCGGACCTTCGGGGGCCAGCAGCGGGAGGCACCGACCCCAGCAGTCGGGGCCGGCGGAGATCCCGTGGATCAGGAGCAGTGGCAGGCCGTTCCCCCCGAGGCCTGCCGAGGTGAGCAGTCGCGTCATGCCGCGACCTGCGCGCTGGCGACGCCGGGTGCGGTCGAAGCTGCGGCAACCGTCGACCACTGGGCGGTGTCGGTCCAGCCCATCAGTGCACGCCGGCGCCTGATGGCGTCGTCAGGCCCGTTGAGGATGTCGCTGAGCCACGGCGATGGCGTGCGGTCGAGCACGGGCTCGTCCTTGGGCAGGAGGGTACCGATCGCCCGCTCCAGGTCCCGGCGAAGGCGCGCCACGGCCTGCTCCCCGGCGCCCTCCGTCACGAGCGGAGCGCCAAAGCTGACCGTGATCGAGCGGCCTGGCCAGAGTGCGCTGCTGCCCACGATTGCGCAGGGGAGCACCGGCACCCGGTTGGCCACCGCGAAGGCTGCGGCACCCGGGCTCGTTGCCTGGATGGCGGTCTCGCTGAAGGCGATCCGACCCTCAGGAAAGATGCCGACCACGCTCCCGCCTTCGAGTGCGGCCTGGACGCTGGCGGTTGCCGCGCGCAGCGATCCGCGGCGGGCGGTGAACGGGATGAAGCAGGCCAGGAACCGCACGAGGGTTCGTGCCGTTCCGCTGCTGCAGTCCTCCCGCGGCCCGAACCAGGTCAGGCCGGGAGCGGCCGGCGCGGCGGCCATGACCACCAGCGGGTCCACGCCGTTGTGGTGGTTGCAGGCCAGGACGAAGGGACCGCGGGGCCAGTGCTCGAGCCCTTGGACCGTGATCTGGAAGAGCTTGTGCATCACGAACCCCGCAACCCAGCGGATGATCCGGTAGCGGGGAACCACGACCCGGTCCGGGGTCTGGCGCTCGAGCGGCTGGCTGAGCCGCATGGTGCTGGCCGTCATGATCTCCACCTCTGCCTCCTGCCGCCGAGGCATCCCTGTCGCCGGTCGACGGGCAGACGGTCGCACGGGGTCACTGCGGACCCGGAGGGGCGAGACTGCGGTTGAACTGCGGAGGAGCGCCACGCGCAGCCGCGGCGCGGGAACGGGTTCAGCGGGGGGCCGAAAGGGTTAGCCGGGGGCGCGAACAGCGGTGCCGACGGTGCCGGCTGCGCCCCACACGGAGCGCCAGAGCAGCAGGACCCAGGCGGCGGTGGCCCCCATCATCACCAGGCCAATGACCCAGACCGCCGGGGTGGTGATCAGGAGTGACTCGATCGCGGAAGGAAGCGAGAAGGGCGTGACCACCACGAGCGCATACAGGAGGGAGAGGCTGAAGCCGGCGGCCAGGGCCAGGTACGCGAGCATCTGGCGCCCGGAGAGGACCGCCAGCGGAGCCAGGACGGCCATGGCCGGGAACAGGTACCGCTCGTGGGTGCGGGTCGGCAGGAAGTAGAAGGCAAAGGCGACGAACGCCCCCGAGGCGAGCAGGGCCGGCAGGTCGCTGCGCCGCCGCAGGGGTGTCACGGCGGCGCCCAGCCCCACGGCCACGAGCGCCAGTCCGACCGGGCCGAAGCCGTGCTCCGGCGTCTCGAAGCCCATCAGCAGTCCCCAGGGGTTGAAGGCGTACAGCGAGGCGAAGGGCTGGAAGTTGGCGACACCGGTGAGCTGCTGCCAGTAGAGGAACGGGTCCAGCCCGAGCGGCACCGCCACGAGGACGTAGACGCCCAGGACGCCGGCCGCGGCGCGCACCGGCGGACCCCAGTGACGATCACGGGCGGCCGCGGTGGCAGCCACCACGGCGACCGGCAGGAGAACCAGGCCGAACTGCGGCTTGAGCATGGCCGCCAGGGTGCCGAGCGCGCCGGCCATGCCGTGGCGACCTGCGGCCGAGGCGACCAGGGCTCCGAGGAAGACGAGGGTCCCGGCCGCGTCGACCTGACCCCACACCGGGCCGGCGAGCAGGACCGCCGGGTTGAGGAGGTAGATGGCCGCCGCGGCGAAGGCGGCGCGGCGCGAGGCCATCCGCAGCGTCACCAGGGCGATGAGCGTGGCAAGCACCAGGTCGAAGGGGATCGAGAGCGCCTTCACGGCCGTCTCGAGCGCGGCGCCGTGGAAGACCGCTCCCAGCGGCCACAGGACGTAGAGGAGGGCCGGGTAGACGGAGACGATCTGCGTGTAGATGCCGCCGGGACCGACGCTGTTCATGCCGTCGGCCCAGCCCACCATGACGCTGACGTCCCCGTTGTGGCCCGGAACGAGCACGCAGGCCATCCGGACCAGCAGGCCAACGAGGAGGAGCGCGGCGAACTGCATCGCGGGAAGCACCAAGTCGCCCGCGCGCTGGGCCCAGTGAGCGT
>CAYVLM010000220.1:0-4108 GCA_964452225.1 uncultured Steroidobacteraceae bacterium
ATGTGCTTGTGCTTCCGGTGGATGAGATCGGACACGGCCCGCCCACTATACGGCCCCTTCACGGCAGGCGCTCGCCGCCCCCGGGCCAACGAACGGTGAAGGGACGGCGCGAACTTCGCACACGGGCCGCGTGAGACCAGCCTGTATGCTCGGCCATGGTTTTCCGACGCATCGCAGGGGCCACGTTGACCTTCGCCTCCCTCCTCGGATTGTTGACCGCGTGTGGCCTCTTCGCGAAGCCGTCGCTCCAGGTCACCCCCACGTCGATCCCGATGACCGCGAACAGTGCCACCTTCACCGTCGGCAACAACGGCGACAAGGACAGCGTGCTCAACTACCACGTCACCACGAGCGACCCGAGCGTCAGCGTGAGCCCCTCGTCCGGCGCCGTCGACGCGGGCCAGACCGCCACGCTCGCGTGCAACATCGCCTTCGAGATGCTCTCGCTCAGCGCGCTGCAGCGGCGGTCGCGGTGAGCGAGGCGCCGCCCGTCGACTGGCGCACTCCTCTGCCGCCCGGTTTCCGCTGGCCCGATGGCGTCCGGGCAGCCGCCTGCTTCACCTTTGACGTTGACGCGGAGAGCCCGGTCCTCTTCGAGCAGCCGGCCGCGGCCGGCTGGCTGGACGTCATGAGCCACCAGGCCTACGGTCCGCGCACCGGGCTGCCGCGCCTGCTCCGCCTGCTGGAGCGGCGCAGCGTGCGTGCCACCTTCTTCGTTCCCGGGTTCACCGCCGAGCGCTGGCCGGCGGCGGTCCGCGCGATTCGCGACGCCGGCCACGAGATTGGCCACCACGGCTACCTCCACGAAGGGGCGCGCTCCGCAGCGGACGCCGCGACCGAGGAGGCCAACCTCCTGCGCGGGCTCGATGCGCTCGACCGGGTGGCCGGCGTGCGTCCGCTCGGCTACCGGGCGCCCATGTGGGAGCTCAGCTACCGACTCCCCGCCCTCCTGGCGCGGCACGGGTTCACCTACGACTCCGGGCTCATGGATGCCGACCACCCGTACCGCCTGGCCGTCGGGACCGAACCTGGAGCGCCGAGCATCGTCGAGCTTCCAGCGCACTGGGCGCTTGACGACTGGGAGGCCTACAACTACCTGCCGGGCATCACCGGATCGGGCGTCATCGCCCGCCCGACCGAGGTGCTCGAGCGCTGGACCCTCGAGCTCGACGCGCTCGTCGCCGAGGGCGGGCTGTTCGTGCTGACGAACCACCCGTTCGTCTCCGGCCGGGCCTCACGCGCGGTGGCGCTCGAGTCGCTCATCGCCCACGCGCAGGGCATCGACGGCCTGTGGATCGCGACGGCGGGGGAGATCGCCGCCCACGTGGCCACCCTGGACCTGGCGCCCGTGGTGCCCCGGGCGCCTCAGCCGGGCACCTAGCCGCCCCGCACCGGAGCGCGTGATCCGGGGAGCGGCAGGCCGCCACCCGCCCCGGCGCTCGGGGGCGGGTGGCTCAGCTGCCGACGTGCTGCCGGTCAGTCCGCGGCGGGCACCGACGTCGACGACAGCCGCTCGAGCGCCGCGTAGGCGATGCCGGCGACGATGAACCCGACGACGTAGGCGATGTCCGCGCCGCCCAGTGAGTCCACCAGCGGCCCGATGAACAACGTCTGGTTCATGAACGGCACCGAGACGCCGAACCCGATGACGAGGGAGATCAGCGCGTTTCGCCCGCTGGGGAGCAGCGAGAACCGCACCGCTCCCGCCGCATTCGTCCTGCCGGCCCGACGCCACCAGTCGATGAGGACGATCGCCGCCCACGGGCCGATCCAGTAGGTGATCACCAGGAGGTAGTTCTCGACGGTGGAGGAGAAGTTGTTGTAGTAGAGGTACAGGGTCGCGAGGAAGCTCAGCACGGCGACGACCGCGGCCGACACGGGGCGGCGAATCCGGATCCCCGCCGCGAGCAGCGAGAGCGAGCCGGTGTAGTCGTTCATGGAGTTGACGGCCACGGTTCCGAAGAAGATCGCGATCATCGCCAGGAAGCCGACGATCCCGCCCCCGACGAGCGCGTTGATCTGGTGGACGGTGTCCTCCTCGCTCCCCAGGGCGCCGACCACCGCCAGGCCCAGGGCCTCGATCCAGATCGCCGAGAGGGCCAGGCCAAGGAACGTGTTGCGGAAGATCTGCGCCCGAGACGTCGAGACCGGCAGGTACCGGGAGTAGTCGGAGGCGTAGAGGCCCCAGGCGATGTTGAAGCTGCCGGCGATGGTCGTCATGAGCACGAACGAGCCGATCGACGCCGAAGCGCCGTCCGCCAGGCCGAAGTTCATCTTCCCCAGGACGGCGGCGGTGACCACCGCGAACAGGATGGCCAGCCCGATGGCCGCCCAGCGCTCGAACGTGTGGATCGCCTCGTAGCCAACGATGCTCAGTGCGGCCTGGCAGAGAACCACGATGAGCAGGCCGATCGGAAACGGCACCACGTTGTTGGTGATGACCGAGATCGCATAGGCACCGAAGAACGCGTTGATCGCGTCCCAGGCGATCGTGCTCAGCCAGTTGATGGTTGCCGGCACCACGATCGACTTGCCAAACGGCAGGCGGCTGGCGGGGATCTGCGCCATGCCGGTTCGCGGCCCCATGGTCGAGAGCACGCCGACGAGCCCGGCTCCGATGATGTTGCCCACGACGATCGCGGCGAGACCCGACCACCATCCGAGCCCGATGAAGTCGGCTGCCGCGAGCGTGCCAACGAAGAACGCCGCGGGAACGAGGTTCGGTGTGAACCACACCGTGAAGACCCGGCTGACCGACCCGTAGCGCGCGGCCTCCGGGATCGGTTCCATGCCGTGGGCCTCGATGGTCATGTCCCCGGCGTGGGTCGGCATGCCCTCCTTGGTGAGCGTTTCGGCTGTCATGGTTCAGGGCCCTCCTTGATGAAGCGCACCGGGGTATCGCCGGATGCTCGATGGATGACGCTGCGCGCCGGATCGGTCTCGGCCACCACCCGGCCACGGCGCACGACCCAGCGCGCCGCCGGCCGGAGGCGGATCGCCTCGGACTCGTCGGCGCAGTCGAAGACCACGAAGTTCGCGGGGCTGCCCTCCTCGATGCTCCATGCCCCCACCTCCGCCGCGCGGGCGGGATTCGCGGTGACCATCTGGTAGGCGCGGAACAGCTCGCCACGACCGGTCATCTGGCCAACGTGGACGAGCATGGAGAGCGCGTCGAGCATGGAGCCGCGCCCGAGCGGATACCACGGATCCATGATTGAGTCGTGCCCGCAGGCGACGTTCACGCCGGCCGCGTCCAGCTCCTTGACCCGGGTCATCCCCCGTCGCTTCGGGTACGTGTCGAAGCGGCCCTGGAGGACGATGTTGTCGAGCGGGTTGGCCACGATGGTCACGCCGGCGCGCTTCAGGATCTGGAGCAGCTTGAAGGCGTAGGCGTCGTCGTAGGACCCCATCGCCGTGGTGTGACCCGCCACCACGCGGCCGCCCATGCCGTCGCGCATGGTGCGATCGGCGACGACCTCCAGGAAGCGTGACGCCGGATCATCGGTCTCGTCGCAGTGGAGGTCGAGGGGGCGGCCCGTTTCGCGGGCGAGGTCGAAGATGAAGTGCACCTCGGCCACCCCGTCGTCGTGGGTCCGCTCGTAGTGCGGGATCCCGCCGATGACGTCACAGCCGAGCTGCATCGCCTCCCGCATGAGCTCCTCGCCGTCGGGAAACGACAGGATCCCGTCCTGCGGGAACGCGATCAGCTGCAGCTCGACCACGTCGCGAACCTCCTCGCGCAGCTCGATCAGCGCGCGAAGCGCGGTGAGCGAAGGGTCGCAGACGTCAACGTGCGAGCGGATGAGACCCGTCCCCTGGGCGACCTCCCACTCGATCGCCTGCCGGGCGCGGTGCTTGACATCCTCGATGCTCAGGAGCGGCTTGCGCTCGGCCCAGGTGAGGATCCCCTCGATGAGCGTGCCCGACTCGTTGAAGCGCGGCTCGCCCACCGTCAGCGCCGCGTCGAGGTGGACGTGGGGATCGACGAGCGGCGGCGAGAGCAGAGACCCGTCGGCGTCGAGCTCGAGCGCGCCGTCGGCGATGATCGTCCCCCGCGGGCGGACCGCCCTGATGAGGCCCCCGAGCACGCCAACGTCGACCGGCTCGG
>CAYVLM010000221.1:0-4096 GCA_964452225.1 uncultured Steroidobacteraceae bacterium
AAGGGATCGTCGACAAGTTCGTGGTGACGAGCTGGTCGCCATGTTCTTCCCGCTGCTGGCCGGGGAGCGGCACCCCGCCCAGGCCGTCGAGGCCGCCAAGGCCCTGCTGCGCGCGACCGGACACGAGGAGGCGGCAGGCCCGTGGCTCCCGATCGGTGCGGGTGTGAACACCGGTCGGGCCTGGTTCGGCGCCGTGGGCGAGGGCGATCACACCGAGCTGACGGCGCTCGGCGACTCGGTGAACGTCACCGCGCGGCTGGCAGCGGCGGCCGCCGGCGGCGAGGTGCTGGTGACCGCTGCGACCGCAGCAGTCGCCGGGCTGGACCCGGCCCTGCCGCATCGGGCCATGGAGCTCAAGGGGAAGCAGGAGACAACGGAGGTCGTCTCGCTCCGCGTGGGCCCGTCCGCCTGATTACCGGTCGACCCGGCCCTTCTTCGTCGATCGGTCCGATCGGCACTGGCCTCACCCTTCAGGCATTCGGAAACTCGCGCCATCGGAGAACGGGAGGGTGTTGACGCGCTGGCCCAGGCGCGAGCTGCCCAGGCCGCAGGCCACTGGCGAGCCCACCCGTCGCGGTAGGGAGGGACCCCATCCATGCGTCGCACGTTTGCCCTGCTCGTCGCGGCGTTGATGCTGCTGGCCATCGCCGTCCCGGCGGCATCGGCCGGCAAGAGCAGCACCTGGCATCGGTCGAATTACGGGACCGCTCACGAGCGGTTGATCTGTACCGGCACCAGCGGTGTCTGGCACTGCCGCTACGACACGCTGCCCAACTACCCGGAACAAGGAGATCGCAGCAACACCATCGGTGAGTTCAACGGCTCGAGCACGGTCGCCGACCAGGCGAACGCGTGGTGCCCGGATTGGGCCGCAGATGTCTGCGACCACGCCCAGCAGTTCGTCGTGGGCGCGCAGACCTGGATTGCGCCTGATGGCACGACGATCTGGGAGGAGCTGATCCTCACCGACGGTGAGGATGGCCTGGCGCCCATGTACATGTACCTCGTCGGGCCGTCCCCCGCGGCGGTCTGCCCCTGGTACTCCACCTGGAGCGACGCCCTGGCCAACAGCTGGGACTGCTACTTCCCAGGCTAGGCCGTCAACGTAGGTTGCCTGGCGCGGGGGCCGGTGCTCGACGGGGCACCGGCCCTCGTTCCGTGGCGTGTTGCTACGTTCACCCGGGATAGCTAACGGACAAGAAGGCTCGCGTTAGCACCGAATGACGCCCGATTCGCGTCCCCTCCTGTCCGTCCTGTGTCCAGCAGGACACATTTCGATCAGGCAGGGCCGGATGCCGGCTGCTCGTTGGCCGTCAGTTGTCTGAGCTGCAAATGGCGACAGTGGCAGCGGCGACGGCCTATCCGTTGATGGGGAAGCGGGCGGGGTCGAGCTCGGGTGCAATGTGCGGGTCGCGGCCCAGCATGAGGTCCACCACCAGCCTGGCCGATGCCGGCCCCGTCGAGATCCCCCACGGGCCATGGCCCGCGCACACGAAGAGCCCGTCCACGCCGGGCACCCGCCCGATGAGCGGTCGGCCGTCCTCGCTCTGCGGCCGCGCGCAGGCGCGCACGTCGCGGATGGGCGCATCCGCCACGGAAGGCACGAAGCGGGTGGCACGCTGCAGGATGGGCTCCACCCAGGCGGCAGGATCGGGCTCGCGCTCGAGGAAGGTGGAGCCGACGGCGCTGGTGCTCGCCCCGGCGACCAGGCTGAACTCCTGCTCCGGACCCTCCTCCTCCCCGGCCAGGGTGGACTCGATCCCGGCTTCCTCCATGAGGTGCCGCGGCGGGTCTGCCATGGCTGCCTCCACGATCACTCCCCATCGGGGCCTGATGGGTCGCCACCGGCCGCCGGGATCGATGACCTCCGGGGTCCAGGGCCCGGCGGCCACCAGCACCGCGTCGGCGGCGATCCGCCGCTCGCCCACGGTGACACCCACGGCCCTGTCCTCCATGACCAGCGCGGCCCCCCGTCCCTGGCGGATGACCGCTCCATTCCGCTCGGCGAGGCTGGCGTAGGCGTAGGTGGAGGCGCCGGGGGCCACCGGGTAGCCGATATCGGTCCGGCACGCCCACACCCCCTCGGCCACGGACGGCTCCAGCGCCGCGAGCTCCGCCCTGCCGACCACCTCGACGGCGAGGCCGGGAAAGGCCTCGCGCATGGACGCCGCCTGTCCCCGCACGACGCCCTCGTCCGGCGACAGGAAGAGCATGCCGGTGGGGGCACGGGGCAGGCTGAAGCCGGCATCGGTCTCTGACAGGGCCCGGTACAGCTCGACCGTCTCGCGGTAGAGCGGCTCGAGGGCCGGGTCGAACGGCAGCTGGACGATCCCCTGGTTGGCGCCAGAGGCACCGGAGGCGAGGCCCTCGCGCTCGACCAGGGTCACCTTCGCCCCGGCATCGGCCAGGAAGGCGGCAGCTGCGGCCCCCACGATCCCGCCACCCACGACCACGACCTCGGTCGCCATCGGCTCATTCGGCTCATTGCGCATGCGCGGAGCGTACTCGTCCGCGTTTGCACCACGGATACCTAACGGACAAGCACGCGCGGATCTGAGCCCGATGGCGCCCTCCTGACGCCCCTCGTTGGCCGGGAGTTGTCCCCTGCGACAAGTCTTGACCAGGTAGAGCCCCGTGGCACCCGCTTCCTGGCCGTTAGCTATCCCGGGTGCAAGTCTGTCCGGTGCGCGGGGTAGAGTGAGCGTGCCATGACTGCACCTGGACCGCCGGCCGGGGACGGCCGCCTCCTGTACCTGTCCCGCGCCGACGTCGAGGCCGTGGGCCTGGACATGCGCACCGTCATCGGACTCCTCCGCGAGGCCTTTCGCGAGAAGGGGGAGGGGCGGACGGAGATGCCGCCCAAGCCAGGGATCCACACCCGGCCGGACGCCTTCATCCACGCCATGCCGGCCTACATCCCCTCCATGGAGGCGGCCGGCATCAAGTGGGTCTCGGGGTACCCCGCCAACCAGGCCAGGGGGCTGCCGTACATCACGGGACTCCTGGTCCTCAACGACCCGGATACCGGGATCCCGCTGGCCGTCATGGACTGCACCTGGATCACCGCGGTGCGCACCGGCGGTGCCACGGGGCTGGCGGCCTCGTATCTTGCCCGTCCCGAGTCCGAGACCGCCGGCATCCTGGCCTGCGGGGTGCAGGGGAGGACGAACCTGGAGGCTCTCTCGGTCCTGTTCCCGCTCAAGCGCGTCCTCGCCTACGACGTGGTGCCCGCCGCCCGCGACCGCTTCGTGGCCGAGATGGGGGAGCGGCTGGGGCTCGAGGTCGTGGCGGTGGACGCTCCGCGCGAGGCGGTGGTCGACTCCGACCTGGTGGTCACCTCCGGGCCCATCCTCCACCACCCCACGCCTACCATCCCCGCGGGCTGGACCCGTCCGGGGGTGTTCGCCAGCGCGGTGGACTTCGACAGCTACTGGACCGGGGAGGCGCTGGCCGAGTTCGACCGGGTCACGACCGACGACCACGCGCAGTTCGCCTACTACCGCGACGAGCAGGGCTACTTCGGCTCCACCCCCGCGCCGGCGGCGGACCTGGGCGAGATCGTGACCGGGGCGCGGCCCGGCCGGGAGCGGCCCGACGAGCGGATCATCGCCATCAACCTGGGCCTGGCCCTGGATGACATGGCGGTGGCACCCGAGCTGTACCGCCGCGCCGTGGCGGCGGGCCTGGGGACCTGGCTCCCGCTCTGACCGCCGCCACCACCGAGGTCGCGGCCACCGAGGCCGCAGCCACCGACGTCGCCGCTTGCACCTCGGATAACTAACGGACAGGCAGGCCCGGATCTGAGCCCGATGGCGCCCTTCAACCCGCCCTTTCTGGCCGGCCTTTGCCTCTCCGGACACATTTCGACCAGGGAGATCCCGATGGCGACCGCTTCCTGGCCGTTAGGTATCCCCGGTGAAAACCCCGACGGTCTGGAAGTGGCGGAGGGCCAGGGTTGGGTCCTCAGCTCATGCTTGACGTCCGGCCATGGCGGGACGAGAGTCTCGCCGTGGCCTGGCTTGACGGCGTGGTGGGCAACCTGGTGCCGGAGCTCATCGTGACGGCCGTGCTGGTGATGCTCATTCCGGGGCTGCGG
>CAYVLM010000222.1:0-4093 GCA_964452225.1 uncultured Steroidobacteraceae bacterium
GGGATCCTGTACTGCCCATGCCATGGCGCGGAGTTCGACCCGGCCCACCACGCGGCCGTCCTGGCCGGGCCGACCCGCACGCCGCTGGCCTCGATCCCGATCAAGGTCAATCCCAGCAACGGCAACGTCACGACGACCGCCTGACCGGCCTCTGCCCGCCGGCGCCGACGACGGCCGGCAGGCGCTCCAGCGACCCGATCACCGCGGCCGCACCAGCCGCGCGCAGGGCCGTGGCATCCACCGCGCCGGTCGTCACCCCGACCGCACGCATGCCGGCGGCCACCGCGGCCTCCATGTCGAACGTCGAGTCGCCCACGTACCACGTCCCCGCCGGATCGACGCCCAGCTGCCGAGCCGCCAGGAGCAGCAGCTCGGGATCCGGCTTGGCGTGGCGAACATGGGTGCCATCCACGATGACCGGCACCCGGGCCAGCCTCAGCGCCTCGACCGAGGCGCGCACCTGCTCACGACGGCTGGAGGTCGCGATTGCCCAGGGGATTCCGGCTCGGTCCAGGGCCCGCGTAACCTCCCGCGCGCCGGGCAGCGGCCGGGGGTCGACGTTCAGCGCTCCGTAGATCGAGCCCGACCGCGCGTCGATGGCCTCGGCCCGCGCGTCATCGAGCTCGATCCCCGCCAGCGACGCTACCGTGCGAGCGAGCCACCGTCCGTCGGAGCCGATGAGGCCCGACACCACGCCCGGCTCCGCGGGGATCCCCTCCTCGGCAAAGACGGCGAGCCACGCGGAGATGCGGGTCGAGACGGTGTCGACCAGCGTCCCGTCAAGGTCGAAGACGACGGCGGCCGGCTGACGGGTCACCGGCAGGCGAAAGTGGAACGCGGTGCCATCGGTCTACGATACCGGCCGATGCCGTCCCCGTTCGCGTACCACTGGCGGCTTGATCCGGCGGTGACCTTCCTCAACCACGGCTCCTTCGGCGCAACACCACGTGCCGTGCTCGATGCCCAGCAGGTGTGGCGCGACCGGATCGAGACGGAGCCGGTCCACTTCTACGCCCACGACATGGAGCCGGCGCTCGAGGCTGCGCGCACGGAGCTCGCCGGGTTCCTCGGCGCCGATCCCGCCGACATGGCCTTCGTCCCGAACGCGACCTCCGGCTTCAACGCTGTCCTGCGCAGCCTGGACCTGGCCGCCGGCGACGAGCTGCTCACCACCGATCACGAGTACAACGCGGCGCGCAACGCGCTCGAGTACGTGGCGGCGCGCGCCGGCGCGCGCGTCGCGGTGGCGAGCCTGCCGTTCCCGGGGACCACCCCGGAGCTGGTCGTCGACGCGATCCTGCGAACCGTGACCCCACGGACGCGCCTGGCCCTGCTCGACCACGTGACCAGCGCCACGGCCCTCGTCCTTCCCATCGATCGGCTGGTGCCGCTCCTGGCCGAGCGCGGGGTGCCGACCCTCGTGGACGGAGCGCACGGACCCGGCATGGTCGACCTGCAGCTCGACCGGCTCGGCGCCGCCTACTACACCGGCAACCTCCACAAGTGGGTCTGCGCACCGAAGGGAGCCGCATTCCTCTGGGTCTCGCGGGAGAACCAGGCACGGGTGCGACCGCTGGCCATCAGCCACGGCATGAACTCGCCGCGACGCGATCGGAGCCGGTTCCTGCTCGAGTTCGACTGGACCGGAACGGCGGATCCCAGCGCGTACCTGACCGTTCCCGACGCGCTTCGCTTCGGAGCGGGGCTGCTGCCCGGCGGATGGCCCGCACTGCGCGCCCGCAACCACGATCTCGCGCTCGCGGGGAGGGATCTGCTCTGCTCGGCCCTGGGGTCGGAGCCTCCCGTCGCGGACGAGATGGTGGGCTCCATGGCGTCCGTGCCGCTCCCGGTGGTGTCCGAGCCTGCCGCCGTCCAGGGCGTGGACCTGTACGCAGACCCGGTCCACGCCGCGCTCATGGCGCAGGGCATACAGGTGATGGTCACGCCCTGGCCCCAGCGACCCGACGGCGGCCCCTGGCGGCGGCTCGTCCGCGTCAGCGCCGCCGCTTACAACGACCGCGCCGACATGGAACGGCTGGCGGCCGTCCTCCCCGGCATCGCGGCCCGCACGCACCCCCCGGCCGGGACAGGCGCGTGATGCCCATCGACCCCGCCGACCTCGACGCCGATCCGCTCCGCCAGCTGCAGGCCTGGCTCGACGATGCGGAGGCCGCCGGCGAGCCGATGCCGGGCGCGATGGCGCTCGCCACCGCGACCGTTGACGGGGCGCCATCGGTCCGGATGGTGCTCCTGCGGGGGCTGGGACCCGACGGGCTGCGATTCTTCACGAACCACACGAGCCGCAAGGGCCGGGACCTGTCCGCCAATTCCCGTGCTGCCGCAGTCTTCTACTGGGCCGGGCTGGGCAGGCAGGTGCGGGTCGCCGGCACGGTCGAGCCGCTCAGCGAGCAGGAATCCACCGCCTATTGGGCCACCCGACCCCGCGGCAGCCGGGTGGCCGCCTGGTCGTCGGCGCAGGGAGCCCCGGTGGACTCGCGTTCCGCGCTGGAGGCGCAGTTCTCGGCGATCGATGCCCGGTTCCCGGAAGAACCCATCCCGCTCCCTCCGTTCTGGGGCGGGTACCGGCTCGTGCCGGCGGTCTACGAGTTCTGGGAGAGCCGGGAGAACCGGCTGCACGACCGCGTGGAGTACCTTCCCGGGCCCTCGGGAGGCTGGCGTCGTCGGCGCCTCCAGCCGTAGTCGTCGCGGGCGCCTGCAGCCCTAGCCCGGGTGGTGCTCCCGCCGGTGCAGCCGGCCGATGAGCGCGTGCATGATGGGTATCGCGATCCGGGGATGCTCCTTGAGGAGCGCGTTGAAGTCCCAGGCCATGAAGAGCGCGCACTCGGTTGGCTCGGTCGCGCGCACCGTGGCCGTCCGGGGATGCTCCTCGATGAGCGCCAGCTCGCCGAAGAAGTCGCCCGGTCCGAGCACGCCCAGCCTCTCGGTTGGGTCCCCGTGCCCGCGTTCGACCTCCGCGTGGCCGCTCAGGATGACGTACAGGGCCGACCCGGGAGCGTCCTCGGAGACGATCGCCTCGCCGGGGGCATAGGAGCGTTTCTGCGCGCGACCCGCCAGCTCCCTGATCGTTCGCTGATCGAGGCCGCCGAGCAGAGGCGTGTTCGCCAGCATGGGTCCCAGGTCCACGTAGCCTCCTCCGTCCTTCTGTGCCCGGTCCAGGTGCCACCTGTGAGCTGACCGCCGCATCCTACCCCCGGACCAGTCGCAACAGAAGGGCCCACCGGTCGGCCCATTCGGCCCTGTCCCGCGGCAATGGCCTTCCGTACGGTCGAGCCATGTCGGTCCTCACGCCCAGTCGCCCGACGTCCGATGGGGGTCCACCGCCGCACGCCATGGCTGCCGACGCGATCCTGGCGCGCCTCGGCTCGTCCCAGGCGGGACTGTCGAGCCCCGATGCTGCCGAGCGGGCCGCGCGGCTCGGCCCCAACCGGCTCCGCGAGGAGCCCGGCGTGCCGGTCTGGCGCCTGCTCCTCGACGAGGTGCTCAACCCGCTGGTCCTGATCCTGCTCGCCGCCGTTGCGGTCCTGGTCGCGGTCAGCGTGATCGAGCCGGCCGACAGCCGCTGGGGAGATGCGGGCCTGATCATCGCGATCGTGGTCCTCAACGGTGCCCTGGGGTTCATCCAGAACTACCGCGCCCAGCGGGGAATCGAGGCGCTTCGCCGCCTCGAGGTTCCCGAGGTGCGCATCGTCCGCGATGGGTCGCCCCAGGTGCGAAGCGCGACCGAGCTGGTCCCGGGCGACGTGATCATGCTCGAGGAGGGCGACCGCATTCCGGCCGACGCCCGGCTCCTCCGAGCGCACGACCTGCGGGTCGACGAGTCGAGCCTGACGGGCGAGAGCGAGCCGGTGGACAAGTTCGACCAGCCGATGGCGGCCGCTACACCGCTCGCCGACCGGCGCAACATGGTCTTCCTGGGAACCGCGGCGGTTGCGGGGCGCGCCACGGCGGTGGTCACGGGGATCGGCATGGCGACCGAGGTGGGTGCCATCGCGCGTGCCGTGCAGGCCGTCGAGGAGGGTGCCACGCCCTTCCAGCGCGAGGTGGCGACCCTCGGGCGGCGGATCACCGCGGT
>CAYVLM010000223.1:0-4082 GCA_964452225.1 uncultured Steroidobacteraceae bacterium
GTGGCGGCCTCCTCCACGGTGAGCTCGCTCCGGACCTTGTACGGAAGCCCGATGAGGTTGCGCAGGGAGGGAAGGCCGCGCGTCAGCAGGTCCGTGACCTCGGTGCCCCACTGCGGATCGTCGGCCCATGACCGGATGAGGATCGGCACAGGCCCGTCCCGGAACTGGATGATGGCCGTCTTGACCACGAAGGCCCCCGGGCGCTCGGCCGTGACGTACGCGAAGAAGGCATATGGATCGGGGAGGGCCTTCGCGGTGAGGACGGTGGTCCCGCCCGCGCCGGTCGAGGACGTGAGGCTGCCCTGCTCCACGGTGACGGTGTAGCCCGCCGGGATCACGACCCTGACGCTGCTGCCCGGCGTTGCCTCGCTGCCGAACGCCCAGACCGGGAAGGCGACCAGGCTCGCGGCGACCCGGACGTCGCGCTGCGGCGTGCCGCCCGGATCGACGATGTCGAACGTGGCCTGGAACGAGATCGACTGCCCGTGGTAGAGCGCACGGCCGAAGGCGATCTCGATGGTCGTGAACTGCGCCGTGCTGCTCACCACGCTGGCCACCAGCGGCGTGCCCGCGCTCGCAGCGGTCAGGTCCCGGATGTCGGGCTGGACCGCGAAGCGGGCGCCGGAGTAGTAGTAGCGGCCGTTCGGCGGATCAGGCGTCAGGTTGGTTGCGACCGCATCGATCGTCACCGTGATGTGCTTCTCCGCCGGAACGGCGGTGTACGTGGTGCTGGTGACGATCTGCAGGGTGGACGTGTCGGCCGCGCGGGCAGCGGGTGGAGCGGCCAGGGCCAGCCCCCCGATCAGCACCGCGGCGGCGACGGCAGCCAGCCGGCCGGCGGCGGAGCGGTTCACGGCGCGCAGTATGGCGCAAACGCGAGGAGGCGCCCCTCCTGGCGGAGCGGCCGCCTCGATGGCTGACGGCAACCGCGCCCCCGGCGCGGGATCGGCTCAGGCGGAGGGCTGGGCCAGCGCCTCGAGCCCGAAGGCGGTCTCGAGCTGCTCGAGGGGTCGGAAGCCGACGGCGGCGCGCGGCTGCTGTCCCGGGGCGAAGATCGCCACGGTGGGAATGCTCATGATCCCGTAGTGCATGGCGGTGTGCGGGTTGGCGTCGACGTCGAGCTTCACGACATCGACCTTGCCGGAGTACTTCTCGGCAAGCTTCTCGATCTCGGGGGCGACCATGCGGCAGGGGCCGCACCAGGTGGCCCAGAAATCGACGACCACCGGCTTGTCGTTCTTGAGGACGACGTCGTCCCAGGTGGCATCGGTGACTTCGCGGACGTTCGACATCGGTCTAATCTGATCCTTTCGCGTGATGGGATGCCCGCCCGTTCAGCGGGCGAGCTGCTGGAGAATCCGGTAGGCGTCGAGGACCGTGGGATCCACGAGCCGATAGAAGACAGTGCTCCCCTCGCGCCGGCTGGCGACGATTCCGGCGCTGCGCAGGACTGCGAGGTGCTGGCTCATGTTCGGCACCTGGCAGCCGATGCAGCGGCTGAGGTCGCCGACGGACCGCTCGCCGCTGGCGAGCTGCTCCACCACGCAGAGTCGCTTGGGATCGGCGAGCGCCTTGGCGATCGCCGCCGCGCGGCCACGGGTGGCGTCGGCGGGAAGGGTGGCATCCATCGGCGGCATCATGTCACGGATTGCGCAAACACGCAAGTACTGAACGCCACGATCGCGACAGCCAAGGTGTCACGGCCGGGGTCCAGCATGGCGCCATGACCGTTCAGCTCATTTGCCCGTGGTGCGAGGAGGAAGTCGCGTTCGAGGTCGACGAGACCGCGGACGAAATCGTCTGCAGCGCCTGCGGAACCAGGACCGAGTTCGCTCCGGACCCGGTCACGACCTTCAGCCTCCTGTACGAGGCGGCCTGACCTCCGGTTGCCGCGTGCGGGGCGCAATCTCCTCGTTCGGATGCGAGAGGCCCAGGGCGTGACGGAGGTACTCGACCGTCGCGAGGTTGCGGCGGTGGAGCGGCCCGGGTCCCTGGAGGCGGTGCCGCTGCCCCTCGAGCCACTCCACGTCGACGGGGCGCCCGGCCTCGGTCAGGGACGCGAGGAGCCACTGGCTGTGCCGCGGATGGACGTTCTCGTCCAGCGTGCCGTGGATGAGCAGCAGGGGTCCGCTGATCCGGGCGGCTTCCGGGAGCAGGGAGGCTCGCCGGTATGCGTCCGGCTGGCGGGCCGGCTCGTCGAGGTAGCGCTCGGTGTACGCGGTGTCGAAGCCCTCCCACGCAACCACCGGCGCTCCCGCCACTCCCGCCCGGAAGAGGTCGCCGCGTCGCTCCATGGCGCGGACCGTCATGTAGCCGCCGTAGCTCCAGCCGGTGATGCCAATCCGACGTGGGTCGATCTCGCGGCGCGCGACGAGCTGGTCGACCATGGCGACCTGGTCGTCGAGCTCGACGGTGCCGAACGCGCGGTTCAGCTCAGCGGCGAAGTCCACGCCCCGGTTTGCCGTGCCGCGACCGTCGACCATGACCACCGCCAAACCGGCCGCGGCGAGGGCCTGGCGGAGGGGGTTCGCGGTGAGCTCCCAGCTCTCGCGGACGTGCTGCGCATGCGGTCCGCCGTAGACCCAGACGACCGCGGGAAGCGGGTCCGCGGCCGCGCGGCGCCCGCGGCGCGGACGGAAGAGCGCGCCATGCAGGGCGGTGCTGCCATCGGCTGCCGTGACGTCGACCAGCTCGGGGACGATCGCGCGGAGGGTTGCTGCCGTCGCCGATGGCGGACGGACAGGGATCGGCGCGGCACCGTCACGGGAGCGAACCATGACCGCCGGAGCCCGCTCGCGGGTCGAGAACGTGTCCACCCATCGGGTGCCGTCGCGAGCGACCACCACCTCGTGCCACCCGGGCTCTGCGGTGAGGCGCGGGGGGCGCTGCTCGGGACGCGGCGCGTCGAGCCTGACCGCGTAGAGGTGGCGTTCGAGGACACCGTCGGCGGTCCCCAGGAAGAGGGCCTCGCCCCGGACCTCGTCGACATGGACGAGCGCGGTGACCACCCAGGAGCCCGAGGTCAGCCGTCGCTCGAGGGCGCCGTCCGGGTGGCGCAGCTCGAGATGGCGGAAGCCGGTCGTTTCCGTGGCGCGCAGCACGCGACCGTCGGCCAGCACGTGCGTCGCGTCGTCGAGGGTGACCCACGGAGCGCGGCGTTCCTCCCAGAGCTGGACCGGCGGCCGCGGCGGATCGAGGCGCCACCAGCGCAGCGATCGCTGGTCGCGGGGGAGCACGGCCACCAGCCAGCCTCCACGCGGATGGGCAAGCACGCGGGCGAGGTAGCCATCCTCGATGCCGAGGGAGGCCGGACCGGTCGGCCGCTCGCTGCCGGGCCGGCAATACCAGAGGGAGACGGACGCGTTGGCGGCTCCCGCGAACGGATAGCGGTGCCGTTCCGCTTCGCGGCGCGCCGGATCGGTGCCCACGGCGAACTCCGGCACGGCGGTCTCGTCCACTCGTGCCCAGGCGAGCGTCTCGCCGTCCGCGCCCCACCAGGCGCCGGTGAAACGGTCGAGCTCCTCCGCCGCGACGAACTCCGGGAGCCCGTTGAACCGCCCCGGGGCGGCATCGCTCGTGATCCGCACCGGGTTGTCGCCGTCATGGCCCGTGACCCACAGATCGCCGGCCACCACGAGTGCCAGCCGCCCGCCGTCCGGTGACGGGATGGCGGCCTGAACCCCGGACCAGCCGCGCAGCTGACGGGCAGCGGCGCCGTCCCGGGAGACGAGGCAGCGACCGGCCGCCACCGCAACCAGCACGTCCGCCTGCTCGCTGGCGGTGTAATCGGTCAGTCCCAGCCCGGACTCGTGGTGACGCTGACGCAGCAGCTCCTCGTCGATCGTGAGGGTCTCGGTGTGCCGCGCCGGCCCCGGGGCACGGGCGAGGCGGTGCCGGATGCCGGTCGCCAGGTCGTGGCGCCAGAGCGAGCGGACGTTGGATCCTCGCGCGGCGTGCAGGTAGGTGAGCGCACCGGCGTCCATGGTGAACCGAAGCCGGGTCGGGTGGTCGAGACCCGCTGGCGGCTGACTGAGAACCCTGTCAATGAGCGATCGCGGGGTGCCCACGCGACCAGTATCGGG
>CAYVLM010000224.1:0-4041 GCA_964452225.1 uncultured Steroidobacteraceae bacterium
AGGGTCACCACCGCAATCGGCACGTTCAGCAGGAAGATCCACTGCCACGGCTTGATGGCGACGGCCGGGATGTGCACGTTGAGCAGAACCCAGGCTCCGTAGGCCGGCCCGACCGCCATCCCCACGAAGGTCGCCGCTCCCTCGACCCCCAGCGCGGCCGCCCTACGGCGGCCCGAGAAGATATGCGAGGCGATCGTCCTCGAGAGCGGGACGAGAGCGCCGCCTCCGAACCCCTGGACGGTGCGCGCCGCGATCAGCCAGGCGAGCCCGGCGTCGGGCCCGGCCGCCGGCGAGAGGCCGCCGCCGAGGCTGCCGGTGGCGAACAGGACGAGGGCCACCAGGTACAGGCGCCGGGCGCCCCACAGGTCTGCGGCGCGTCCGGCGAGGGGCATGGCCACCACGAAGGCCAGCAGGTACGCGTTGACGATCCACGAGGCACGGGCCAGGTCGGTCCAGCCGCCGAAGTCGACGACGATCGCCGGCAGGGCGATCGCCACCACCATCAGCTCGGCACCCGCGATCAGCACCCCGAGCGAGGCGATGACCAGGATCGCCCAGGCCGCGACCGGGTGGACGCGGACGCCGGGGCCCGACGCTCCGTTCACAGGTCCACGCGCGAGATTGCCGCCGCGGCCAGCCCCAGCAGGACGCCGGTGGCGGCGAGGCCGAGGCCCAGGCCCTGGAGCCCGGAGCCGAGCGGTCGGTTCAGCGAGAGCGCGTTCGCCAGAAGACCGATTCCGGCGTTCGGGAGCACGGCCGGCTCACCTCCCGCCATGAGGCCGGAGGCGCACAGGATCCCGCTCGCAAGGACACCCACCACGGCCGCGGGACCCGGGGCCGGCAGGCTGCCGGCAACCAGGGCCGCGGCGATCCCCTGCAGGACCACGGTTGCAGCCGCGGCGACCAGCGCGCCGATGGCCGCCGGATCGAGCAGGGCCGCGACGGGCCCTGTGGTCGACAGCGAGACAAGCAGGGCGGAGGCGGCGAGGCCGACCAGCACCGGCAGCGCCATGGACCCGAACCACGCCAGCAGGATCGCCGACCGGGAGACGCTGCGCACCGCCAGCCAGGCGACCCGCCCGCGGCGGCGCTCAGCCGCCAGGGTGGCGCCGGCGATGGCCGCCACGACCAGGGCGGCGGCGGCGATGCCCCAGGCGAGCAGCTCCGGGCTCCCCCCGTCCGGCGGCGGCGCAAGGGCAGCCAGGAGGCCGCCCGCCAGGCCCAGCGCCAGCAGCGCGAGCGCCCTGTAGCTGATCCACAGCTCGCGGAGGGCGATCCAGGACAGGGCGGCGCCGCGCATCAGGCATTCACCCTGCCAGAGTCGGCCAGCGCGGCGATCCCGCGATGCGACACCGGAAGCCGGCGGTCCGGAAGATCGCTGAGGGGTGCGTGGACCGCCACGCGGCCACCCCTCACCAGCAGCACCTGGTTCGCGCAGCCCGCGTCGCTGGCCGGGTAGCGGCTGGCGATGAGGACGGTTCGCCGTTCGCCCGGGAGGCGCAGCAGGTGGATCCGCTCCTCGGGATCCACGGCCCGCAGCGGCTCCTCGAGCAGGACGACCTCGGGGTCGCAGAGCATGGCCGCCGCCATCGCAACCCGCTGCAGGTAGGCGAGCCCCAGGCGACGCATGGGCCGGTCCAGTCCGGATCCGAGGCCCCAGCGCTCGACCTGCTCCGCCGTGCGCCGCCGTGCAGTCGCCGGATCGAGCAGCACCAGGTCGGCGGCCATGCGCAGCGCCTCAGCGGCCGACATCCACGGGTAGAGCCCCGTCTCGGGACCCACGAACGCGACCCGCCTGCCCCAGCCCTGCCAGCGGTCGTCCCGGCGCTCCAGGCCGGCCATCCGGATGCGGCCCGAGTCCAGGCGCGCGAGCCCGGCCAGCGCCCTGACCAGGAAGGCGCCGGCGGTGTCCGGGACGCCCACGACCAGTACCCGGGCTCCCACACGGACCTCCAGGTCCAGCCCGTCGAGGATCGGTCCGCCGGCGCCCCTGCGGTGCAATCCCTGGCAGGCCACCGCCGAGGGGCGGAGGAGATGGACGGCGCGTGACGACCAGAGGGCATCCGGGGTGGAGCTCGTCACGCCCGGGACTCTAGCACGGCCCCTCCGCCCGCCCGCCGCGGCGCCGGCGGTTGACGGGTTGACGTTCCCCTGCCGCGCTCGTAACATAAGCGGCGCCTTATATAAATGCCCATTTCATAAAGAGTCGCTTGAACATGACCGTCCACGGCGAGCCCCAGGGGCTCCGCGATCTCCGCCGTCTCCGCACCCTGTACCGGGCGCTCGGCGACGAGACCCGGCTGCACGTCATCGGGCAGCTGGCGGAGCACGGACCAATGCCAGTCAACGAGCTCTCGTCCCGGGTCGGCCTGTCCCAGCCGCTCATCAGCTGGCACCTGCGAATCCTGAGGCTGGCGGGGATCATCGACACACGACGGCAGGGGCGGACCGTGATCTGCCAGCTGCACCTCGCCGCCTTCGAGGAGCTTCACGCCGCGGAGGCGAGGCTGATCGGCGGGACGTCGGGCATCGGCCTCCGCAAGGCGGCCGCGACGACGGAGGTGGCCGATGTCGGCTAGCCACGAGCAGGCGGGTGACCTGATGCGCGGCGGCTCGCTGGTCCCACCCTGGGTGAAGGACGCGGTGCGCGCCACCCTGGCGCCCGTGGTCCGGCTGGCGCTCGCCCTGCACATCACCCCGAACACGGTGACCGTGGCGGGGTTCGGCATCGTGGCGGTTGCGGCGTTCGTCGTGGGCAGCGGCCAGCTGCTGGCCGGGGCGCTGGTCGTCACCGCCGGGTCCCTGCTCGACGCCGTGGACGGCGCGCTGGCCCGAGCCACCGGCGGGGGGACTCCGTTCGGGAGCTTCCTCGATTCGACCCTGGACCGGGCGGGCGAGGCGGTCCTCTACGTCGGCATCGCCGCGTACTACCTGAACCAGGCGGCGCCGGCCTGGCCGGTCATCGCCGCGCTCCTCGCGCTGGCGGGCTCGTTCATGGTCAGCTACGCGCGGGCTCGTGCCGAGGGGATCGGCCTGTCCGCGGCCGTCGGGCTGGCCCAGCGACCCGAGCGGATCGTGCTGGTCGTCCTCGGCCTGGGCCTCGCCGGCCTGGGCTTCCGACCCGCGCTGGTCGCCATACTCTGGATCATCGCGGCCCTCACGGCGGCTACCACCGCACAGCGAATATGGCACGTTTGGCGGACCACCTCGGTGGAGTCCCGCTGAGCGCGACCCGGACCCACAGACCCGGTCGGCACCGTCGACCCAACCAGAAGGAGATGCAGACGCAAGTGGCAAGCACCAACGGCAAGAGCGCCGCGAACGGGAAGCGGGCGACGGACGGCAAGATCCGGGTCGCCATCGTTGGGGTCGGCAACTGCGCCAGCAGCCTGGTGCAGGGGCGCTATTACTATGCCGACGCCAAGCAGGGCGACTTCATTCCGGGTCTCATGCACGTCAACCTCGGCGGCTACCACATCAACGACATCGAGTTCGTGGCCGCCTTCGACATCGACAAGACCAAGGTCGGCAGGGACCTCTCGGAGGCCATCTACGCCGGCCAGAACAACACGTTCAGGTTCATGGACGTCCCGCACACCGGCGTGACGGTGGATCGAGGGATGACCCACGACGGCCTCGGCAAGTACCTCTCCCAGGTCATCGAGAAGGCTCCTGGGCCCACGGCCGACGTGGTCGGCATCCTCAGGGAGCGCAACGTCGACGTGGTCGTCTCCTACCTGCCGGTGGGCAGCGAGGAGGCGACGAAATGGTACGTCGAGCAGGCGCTGCAGGCAGGCGTCGGCTTCGTGAACGCCATCCCGGTCTTCATCGGGCGCGAGCCGTACTGGCAGCGGCGCTTCGCGGAGAAGGGCCTGCCAGTCATTGGCGACGACATCAAGAGCCAGGTGGGCGCCACCATCACCCACCGGGTCCTGACGCGGCTCTTCATGGACCGCGGCGTCCGGATCGACCGCACCTACCAGCTGAACTTCGGCGGCAACACGGACTTCCTCAACATGCTCGAGCGCGAGCGCCTCGAGT
>CAYVLM010000225.1:0-4004 GCA_964452225.1 uncultured Steroidobacteraceae bacterium
GCGGGCTGATCTGGGGATGGGCGTCGGACATCATCGGCCGCAAGGGCGCCCTCGTCATGGTCTACCTCGTCCACGCGGCGGCCTTCGCGCTGTTCGCCCTCTGGCCGACGCCGGCGGGATTCACGATCTCGGCGGCCCTGTTCGGCCTGTCGGCGTGGAGCATCCCCGCCATCATGGGCGCCACCTGCGGCGACCTGCTGGGACCGAGGCTCGCGCCGGCGGGGCTGGGGTTCGTCACCCTCTTCTTCGGCACCATGACCGCGGCGGCCACCCAGATCCTCCGCAACATGGGCCTCAAGGGTCTCATCACGTTCCTCTACCAGAGTGACGGCCTGTCGGTCGCGGGCGCGGTGGCCCTCTTCGTGGTCACCGCCGTGATCGTGATTGCCTGGATGGCCCGGGGCGACCGGGTGAAGGCGACCTACCGGGGCCTGCCGGTCCGCGGGAAGCAGACCACGAAGGTCGTGGCCTTCGTCCTCATCGCTGCCGGAGTCCTCCTCCTGCCGCGCGTGCTTGGCGTCTTCCTCTCCGACGTGATCACCACGGTCGGGCTCTTCGTCCTCATGGGCCTGGGCCTGAACATCGTGGTCGGCTTCGCCGGCCTGCTCGACCTGGGCTACGTGGCCTTCTACTCCCTGGGCATCTACGCCACCGCCGTGCTCACCTCGCCCCAGTCGCCGGCGTTCGCTCCCCAGCTCAACTTCTGGATCGCGCTGCCGATCGTGATGCTGATCGGCGGCGTGACCGGCCTGGTGGTCGGCGCACCCGTGCTGCGGCTCCGCGGCGACTACCTGGCCATCGTGACCCTCGGCTTCGGCGAGATCGCCAAGATCATCTTCCTCTCGGACTGGATGACTCCCTACGTGGGTGGCGCGAACGGGATCCAGGGGATCCCGGCACCCGAGCTGTTCGGCATCGAGTTCCGCGACCCGCAGGCGGTCTACTACCCGTTGCTGGCGGCCTGCATCCTGGCCGCCATCGTCGCCTGGAGCTTCTACAACTCGAGGGTGGGCAGGGCCTGGACGGCCATGCGCGAGGACGAGACGGTCGCGGAGGCAACCGGCGTGAACACCATCGTCTACAAGCTGATGGCGTTCTCGATGGGCGCGGTCTTCGGCAGCCTGGCCGGCGCGTTCTACGCGGCAAAGGTGGGCGTGGTCTTCCCGCAGACGCTGGACATTCAGATCAGCATCAACGCCCTGGCGCTGATCATCCTGGGCGGCATGGGCAACATCATCGGCGTCGTGGTGGGCGCCTTCGTGCTCGTGGGACTGCCGGGCCTGCTGCGCCAGTTCAGCGAGTACAACCTGCTCATCTTCAGCGCGACCCTGATCGCCATGATGCTCTTCCGGCCCGAGGGCCTGGTGCCGAACCGGAGCCGGCGCGCGGAGCTGCACGAGGGACCGGCAGGAGAGGGCGGCGAGGCCGAGGGCGGTGAGCCGCCCGGCGGATCCGGGGGCTCGGGCCGGCAGACGGTGCCCCGACCGGCGACGCCAACCCTGGCCACGCAGTCAGGCAGCATCACCACCGGGGGAGGCGAGCCATGAGCGTGGACGAGATGACAGCCGCGACCGACGCCGGCCGCCCGGCCGTGGACGACATCCTGGCCGCGACACAGGTGACCATGCGCTTCGGCGGCCTGGTCGCCAACAAGGACGTGGACTTCGTCATCCCGCGCCGTGCGATCGTGTCCCTGATCGGCCCCAACGGCGCCGGCAAGACCACGTTCTTCAACCAGCTGACCGGCATGCTCCAGCCGACGAGCGGAGACATCGTCTTCGACGGCACCAGCATCGTGGGCCTGTCCCCCCACGAGATCGTGGAGCTCGGGGTGGCGCGCACCTTCCAGAACATCCGCCTCTTCGGCGACATGACGGTCATCGGCAACGTCATGGTCGGCCGCCACGTGCGCATGAAGGCACACTGGTGGGACTCCGTGCTGCGCACGCCCGCCACCCGGGCGGAGGAGCGCGCCACCATGGAGCGCGCTCGCGAGCTGCTGGACCTCGTGAGGCTCCCCGAGCGGTACAACGAGGAGTGGGCCCGGAACCTCCCCTACGGGGATCAGCGCCGCCTGGAGATCGCGCGAGCCCTGGCCAGCGACCCCAAGCTCCTTCTCCTTGACGAGCCGACCGCCGGGATGAACCCCGCGGAGACGAACGGCACGACCCAGCTCATCGCCGAGCTGCGGGAGAAGCTGGGCCTCTCCATTCTTCTCATCGAGCACGACATGAAGGTCGTGATGGGCGTCAGCGAGCGGATCACCGTTCTCGACTACGGCGAGAAGATCGCCGAGGGGAGCCCGGAGGAGATCCGCGCCAACCCGCGGGTCATCGAGGCCTATCTCGGGAAGCAGGCGACCGCCTCATGACCGAGCCCGCCACCATGGCCGCGCCCGCCATTCCCGCTCCCGAGGACGATCCGGAGCCGCTTCTCCAGCTCCACGACCTCCACGTCTTCTACGGCAACATCGAGGCGCTCAAGGGCGTGACCATGCACGTGAACGCCGGCGAGATCGTGACCCTCATCGGCTCCAACGGCGCCGGCAAGAGCACGACCCTGCGCGCCATCAGCGGCACGCACAAGCCGCGCGTCGGCACCGTCCGGCTCGGCGGCCGCGAGATCCAGGCGCTCCCCGCCCACGAGGTGGTCAAGCTCGGCGTGGCGCACTCGCCCGAGGGTCGCCGGGTCTTCAGCCGGATGAGCGTCTACGAGAACCTGCAGATGGGCGCCTTCAGCCGCAAGGAGCCGATCGAGGACGACGTGGCCCGGGTCTACGATCTCTTCCCGAGGCTGCGGGAGCGACGCACGCAGCGCGCCGGAACGCTGTCCGGCGGCGAGCAGCAGATGCTGGCCATCGGCCGCGCGCTCATGGCCCGCCCGCACCTCCTGCTCCTCGATGAGCCATCGATGGGGCTCTCGCCGCTCCTCACCGAGCAGATCTTCCGAATCATCACCGACATCAACGGCCAGGGAACCACCGTCCTGCTCGTGGAGCAGAACGCCCTCATGGCGCTCAACGTGGCGCACCGCGGCTACGTCCTGCAGACCGGGACGATCCTCCTCTCCGATACCGCGGCCAACCTGGCGGCCAACGAGCAGGTCCGGCAGGCCTACCTGGGCGAGATCTGAGCCCCCGCCGGGAACGGACCGATGACGCCCCCACCCCGTGGCCCGCACCAGTACCGTCCCGACCTGCGGCCCATGCTCCTCCTGGCAGCGTTCCTGGTCATCGTGGTCCTGGCCTGGCTCTTCATCTCGCCCCTGATCCTGCCGCCCGCGCGCTGACCGTCCGGGCGCCGACCCCGATCTACCGGGCGCGCCGCGTGCCGAACCCGGTTCCCGCTCCATAGAGCAGGGTCGCGATCCCCACCGCCGCCACCGCCAGCCCCGGCGAGCGCTGCGGGAACGGGAGGTACCCGGCCGACCACAGCTCCCACCCGCGGTAGAGGAGCGCGCCCGCGGCGAGGAGGCCGAGCAGGAGGTAGACGAGCGGAGCGTCCAGGACGAAGCCCCATCGGCCGCGCATGTAGCCGATGTCGAGGAGGAGCAGCGCAACGATCGCGGCGCCGTAGATGACCAGGCCCACGCCCTCGAGGCCCAGCCCGGTCGAGGCCGGCAGCGCCACGCCGGCCACCGTGCCGCCGCCGGCGTGCCACCACGGCAGGAAGCCGGAGGCGATCATGAGCAGGCTCCCCAGCAGCACGAAGGCCCGGAAGCGCCGCGTTCCGGGCACGGCCTACGGACCCGGCTCTTCCCCGCCGTAGACCGATGGCCGCAGGACGCCGATGTACGGCAGGTTGCGGTAGCGCTCGTCGAAGTCGAGGCCGTAGCCGACCACGAAGCGATCCGGGATCTCGAACCCGCGGTAGTCGATCTCGATGTCGGCCAGCCGCCGCGCCGGCTTGTCGAGCAGGCAGCAGATGCGGACGGACGCCGGCCGGCGATCGTGCAGGTATCGGAGCAGGTAGTTCAGGGTCAGCCCGGTGTCGATGATGTCCTCC
>CAYVLM010000226.1:0-1791 GCA_964452225.1 uncultured Steroidobacteraceae bacterium
TTTGTGCAGAGTGCACAAAGGTTGGTGGTCCACGGGCCCGAGATCGGGGTGGGAGCGACATCGGTCCGGCCCTAGCCTCCGCTGGTACGCGACAACCCTGCGTCCAACCTGCGCGACCAACGTGCGCGACCAACCTGTGGAGGCTTGACGATCGATGGTCCTGGAGATCCCCATTCGGCCCGCCGAGGCGGCATCCGAGCACACCCAAACCGTCGCCGAGGTCCTGGAGATGGCCCGCGAGCAGCAGGTGGCCATCGTGGACCTGCGCTTCGCAGACCTGCCCGGCACCTGGCAGCACTTCTCCATCCCGGTCGGCGAGATGCGGGCCGACCTGTTCGTGGACGGCATCGGCTTCGATGGCTCCTCGATCCGCGGCTTTCAGCACATCCACGAGTCGGACATGCTGCTCCTGCCCGATCCGGCAACCGCCTTCGTGGACCCGGTGCTCGGCACGCGGACCATGGCGATCACGTGCGACGTGATCGATCCCATCACCCGCGAGCCGTACTCGCGCGATCCGCGCTACGTGGCCAGGAAGGCGGAGACGTACCTGCCGACCACCGGGGTGGCCACCGCCTCGTACTGGGGCCCGGAGATCGAGTACTACATCTTCAACTCGCTCCGCTTCGACCAGACCGCGCACTCGGGCTTCTACGAGATCGACTCCGAGGAGGGAATCTGGAACTCGGGGCTCAACGGCAGCCCGAACCTCGGGCATCGGCCGCGCCACAAGGAGGGCTACTTCCCGGTGCCGCCCGCTGACCGGCTCCAGGAGCTGCGCTCGCAGACCGTGCTGAAGATGATCGAGGCGGGGATCGACGTGGAGGTCCACCACCACGAGGTGGGGACCGCAGGCCAGACGGAGATCGACATCCGCTTCGGCGGCCTGGTGGAGACCGCCGACAAGGTCCTCAAGTACAAGTACATCGCCAAGAACGTGGCGTTCGCCAACGGCTACGTGGCGACCTTCATGCCAAAGCCGCTCTTCGGCGACAACGGCTCCGGGATGCACACGCACCAATCACTCTGGTCTGAGGGGCGCAACCTCTTCTACGACGCGGACGGGTACGCCCTCCTGTCCGATACGGCCCGGCACTACATCGGCGGCCTCCTGGCCCACGCGCCCGCGGTCCTGGCCTTCGCTGCGCCCACGACGAACTCCTACCGCCGCCTGGTGCCCGGCTACGAGGCGCCCATCAACCTGGTCTACTCCGCGCGAAACCGATCCGCCTGCGTCCGGATTCCCACGTACTTCGCGCGGCCGTCGGCCCGGCGCCTGGAGTTCCGCTCGCCCGATCCGTCCTGCAACCCGTACCTGTCGTTCGCGGCGCAGCTCATGGCCGGACTCGACGGGGTGCTCAAGGGAATCGAGCCGCCGGCGCCCATCGACCGCGACATCTATGAGCTCGCCGCGTCCGACGGCAAGGACATCCGCAAGGTGCCCGGGTCGCTGGAGGAGGCGCTCGATGCGCTCGAGGCCGATCACGAGTTCCTGCTGCGCGGCGACGTCTTCACGCCCGACGTGATCGCCGCCTGGCTCGAGTTCAAGCGAGAGGGCGCCAGGGAGATCGCGCTGCGGCCGCACCCGTACGAGTTCTTCCTGTACTCGGACGTCTGATGCGCTGACGTCCGAGCCTGGCCCGTCGGCGGGCGCGGCAGCCGAGACGCCGCGCCCGCCGCCATCTTCCCGCCGCCCAACAGCCCACGCCTGCACGTTCTCCGAGGTGATGACCAGCGTCGCGTGCTGTTGGCGCACGCATGTCGCCGACCAAGGGTCATGGGGGCCGCGCC
>CAYVLM010000226.1:1891-3895 GCA_964452225.1 uncultured Steroidobacteraceae bacterium
CGCGCCCACCACGCTTGGATGCTCGCAACGCACACTTGCCCGCCCAATACGGGCGATTCGCGTTTCCCTCTAGGCTCGTCTGCAGGAGTTGGGCGCGCTGCGTGCGCAGGCTGAACCCGGGGGCGTTCATCAGCTGGTGACGGCTCTGGCGGACGGTCGCGCAAGGGGGTGTGGTCAAGCGTGACGCTGGTCGTCGACGCGTCGCCGGTTTGCGACCCAATGCGTCCGCCGCCGCGAGGCCGCGTGAGCCGGTACGTACATCAGCAGCCGACCCGAACGCGTCGGGCGTGCGAGCTGCGCGCGCACCGACAGTCCATGGCGGTCGAAGCGCGCGAACAGCGCGGGGTGCCGGCGCACGATCCGATGGGCGGCGGGGGTGTCCGCGACCGCCAGCAGGATGAGCAGGCGAAGTTGGCCGCCATCGGCCTCGACCGTTCCGACCGACCATCCACGGTTGGCGGCAACCGTGGCAGCCAGGCGCCTCCGCACGTCCAGCCCGCCGAGCAGCGCCTGGAGATCGGTGAGCTCTGTCTTCACCTCGACCACAAGCAGCGTTCCCGTCGCCGGATGGAAGGCGAGCAGGTCAAGCCGCCCGCGCTCCCCGTAGACGTTGAAGCTCGCCTCGGGGACCACCGTCCATCCGTGCGCGGAGAGCCACGTCGCCAGCCACTCGACGATCATGGCGTGCTCCTCGTCGACCAGGCGCGCGAGGTCGCCACCGCGGCCGACGCAGCGGAGCTCGACGGTGAGGCCCAGTGCCCGGGCATGGCGCCGAACCGTGTCCAGGTGGAAGCGGTCGAGAAGGCCGCTCTCGATCCGCGAGATCGTTGACCGGGAGACGCCGGCTCGAAGTGCGACCGTCTGCTGCCTGGTCGCCGCGCGCAGGCGGATCATCCGCAGGAGGCGCCCGAACTGCTCGTCGTGCATGGATCGATGGTGTCGGCCGGCGCTTATCGGACGGTTTGCGATCGCTTAGGCGCTGGCTGGGCACGGCATGCAGGGGAGGCGGCGGGCCTTACCGACGGAGACAATTCTTGGTGCTGGCGTCTCGCGGCGCCGAACCGAGCTGGCCGGACGCGGTGGGTTCCAGGAGAGCACGCAAACTGGTGTTCCCGACCGACCCTGCCCGCCGCCGACCCAGATCGACGGGGCATCGGTCACCGTGCGTTCCAGAGGTGCACGCAATGCCGTCCAGCTGGCCGACGTGGGTGCCACGCCAGCCGTCGGCACGCTGCTCGGGCAGCCCAACGTGCACGCGTGGAATACAACGGTGCCCAGGAGGGGTCTGCGTTGACCGAATCATCGGTGCGTCGCGGGGCCTATCATCGGGGCATGAGCGTCTCCCGCAGTGCCAAGCCGTTCGCCTCATCGGCCGACCTCGCCGAGAAGGAGGCGACGCTCGAACAGCTCGCGCCGGACGTCTACGCCTACACCGCGCAGGGCGACCCGAACGTCGGCTGCGTCATCGGGCCCAATAGCGTCCTGGCCATCGAGGCTCGCGCCACCCCGTTCATGGCACAGAAGTGGATCGACGTGGTGCGCACCCTCACCGGGGCCCCCTTCGACGATCTGGTCCTGACTCACTACCACGCCGTCCGGGTCCTGGGCGCCGCGGCGTTCAACGCGCGCCGGATCATCGCCACGCAGATGACCGCGGACCTGGTGGACGAGCGTGGCCAGCAGGACTGGGAGAGCGAGGCCGGCCGCATGCCCCGGCTCTTCGCGGGCGCCGAGACGATCCCCGGCCTGACCCACCCCACTCACACCTTCACCGACACCATGGACCTCCAGGTCGGCGACCATCGGGTCGAGCTGCGCTACCTCGGCCGCGGCCATACGTCCGGCGACCTCGTCGTCTGGCTGCCCGACGAGCGCGTCGCCTTCGCCGGCGACCTGGTCGAGGCGCAGGCGGCGCCGTACATGGGGGATGCGCACGTCGCCGACTGGGCCGGCGCCACCCTTGACAACATGAGGGCGCTGGGTGCGCAGCACCTGGTCGGCGGC
>CAYVLM010000227.1:0-3879 GCA_964452225.1 uncultured Steroidobacteraceae bacterium
TACCTCCGCCGCGCCGGCGACTCGCTGGTCGCGGTGGTGATGAACCTGACCCCCGTCCCGCGCTTCGACTACCGTCTTGGCGTGCCGCGGGCCGGCACCTGGACCGAGATCCTCAACACGGACTCGGAGCACTACGGCGGATCGAACGTTGGCAATCTCGGAGCCTTGGCGGCCGAGGCGGTGCCGCGGCACGGCCAGCCGGCATCGGTCTCCCTGACGCTGCCGCCGCTGGCCACCCTCATCCTGCGCCCGGCCGACTAGGACGAACGGGCCGGGCCGCCGTCAGCGGCTCAGCACCTTCGCCAGCTGCGCCACGAACGGGTCGCGCTCCAGCGCCTCCACGGTCGCCGGCAGGGCCCGTGACCAGTTCGCGCGCTGCTCGCCGGTCGTCCCCGGCAGGTTCGGACGGGCCTCCACCCGCAGCGCATCCTCGAGCGTCGCGCTGACGACCACCGCCGGCGAGGCGGCCAGCGCGCGGTGGACACCCAGGACCACCGCCTCGACGGACGCGTCGCCCTCGACCCCGGCCGCACGCGCCAGCCGCGTGCGCAGGCGCCCGATCTCCCCGGGGCGGACCGCGAGGCCGGCCGCGCGCACGTCGTCGAGGTCGCTCCCGTGCCAGACGCCCGCGATCGTGGGCAGGTCGTGAGTGGTGACGCCGGCGAACACGCCGCGCGGGAAGCGCGCGGGACCGCGGCCCTCGAAGTAGACGAGCCGGGTCGAGAGGAGGCCGCGGCGCGCCAGCGCGCGGCGCACGCCACGCTCGACGGTGCCGAGGTCCTCGCCGATGATGACCGCCTTCGCCCGCCGGCTCTCGATGGCCAGCACCGCCAGCAGCTCCTCGGACGGGTAGCGGACGTAGGCGCCGCCACCGGGGCCGTCCACCGGGATCCACCAGAGGCGGAAGAGGCTCATGACGTGGTCGATGCGCAACCCCCGGGCGTGCCGAAGGGCGGACCGCACCGTCTCGATGAAGGGCGCCAGGTGCGCCTCGCGCAGCCGATGCGGCACGAACGGCGGCAGGCCCCAGTCCTGCCCGACCGGGTTGAATGGGTCCGGCGGAGCGCCGATGCGCGCACCGGCTGCCACGAGGTCCTGCCATGCCCAGGCGTCGAACCCCCCGGGGTCGAACCCGACCGGGAGGTCGGCCAGCAGCCAGGCGCCAGCGCCCGCCGCCGCGCCGAGCTGCTCGTCGCACAGCCACTGGACCCACTCGTGGAAGGCGACCCGGTCGGCGTGCGCCGCGGCGAACGCCGAGACGGCCGGCGAGCGCGGGGCGCGCAGCTCCTCCGGCCAGCGCTGCCACCCCGGCTCATGGCGCTCGCAGAGGGTGGCGAAGACCGCCCAGTCGTGCAGCGCCTCGCCCTCCCGGGCCCGGAAGGCGGACAGGCCGTCGGCGTGGGCGCGGCGTGCCAGGCCCGAACGCCAGATTCGTTCGAGCGCGGCAAGCTTGTGCCGCTGGACCGCGGCGCGGTCGATGAGCGAGCGCTCGTTGAGCCTGCGGGCGTCCGTGGCGATCCGCTGGATCCCCGCCAGCCGCGCCGCACCGGGGATCTCCTCGATCCGCAGCAGAAGCGGATGGTGGAAGCGGCGGGTGCTCGGGTAGTACGGGCTCGGCTCGGGGTCGGGCGAGGGGTTGGCAGCACCCAGGGGGTTGACGAGGAGCCCTCGACCGCCGGCCTCCGCCGTCCAGGCCGCCAGGGCGCGCAGGTCGGCCAGATCGCCGATCCCCCAGCTCCCCGCCGAGCGGACGGTCGGCAGCTGGACGCTCCAGACCCAACCCCTGCCCGCGGGGGCCGCGCAGCGCGCCGGCGGGACCAGCAGCAGCCGCTCACCGGCCTCGTCCACGAGGTGGTGGTAGCCGAACGGCACATCGCGCGGCAGGCGGATGACGGTGCCGAGCGACGTGCCATCCTCGAGGACCAGGTCTGCCGGTGCGTCGAGGCGGCCGCCCGGCGCCCCGAGGACGACCGGGTCGCGGGCGCTGGCGGCTTCCCCGCCCATCGCCGCCAGCACGGCGCGCCGCACTTCCGCGGGGACGAGCGCCTCGTGGCCAAAGGCATCGGTGTAGCGCTCGACCACGAGGTCCACGGCGAGGGTCATGGTCGCTCCTCGAGGATCGCCACCGAGTCGGGGGGCAGGACGATCGTGCCGTCATGCGGGACCAGCGCCGGGGCCGACATGAGCAGCAGGCGCCCCCCGGCCGCCACCGATGCCCGGCCGGTGCCCAGGTTGGCCGCCACGACCACCGGCGATCGGCGCACGACCAGCGTGCCGGCCCGCTCGTCGGCGGTCACCTGCACCCGGTCGCGCCGCCCATCGTGGAGGGCGGGCATGCGTCGCCGGAGCGCCAGCAGGTCGCGCCACCAGCCGAGCACCCGGGCGTGGTCACCGTGCCGGCGCTCCTCCCAGCGCAGGCGGCTCGCCAGGAACGTCCCGGGGTCCTGGGGATCGGGGATCGCGTCGGGGCTCCAGCCGAACGCGGCGAACTCCGCTCGACGGCCGTGCCGCACCGCCTCGCCCAGCGCCGGGTCGGCATGGTCGGTGAAGTACAGGAACGGCGTGCTCGCCGCCCATTCCTCGCCGGCGAAGAGGAGCGGAACGTACGGGGCGGTGGCGAGCAGGGCGGCGCCCACGAGGAGACGGTCGACGCCGACCAGCGCGGAGAGTCGCTCGCCGCGGGCGCGGTTCCCCACCTGGTCGTGGTTCTGCAGGGCGGCGACGAAGCTCGTCCCGCGGAGCCGGCCGGGCGACCGTCCCTGGAGCCTGTCGCGGTAGGCGGATCGACCCCCGGTCAGGAGGTAGGGGGACCGCAGGACGCGGAGCAGGGAGCGGAAGGGCTCGAAGTCGGCGTAGTAGCCGGACCGCTCGCCGGTCAACGTCACGTGCAGCGCGTGGTGGACGTCATCGGCCCAGGCGGCGTCCAGCCCGTATCCCCCGGAGGCCGGAGCCCGGACCAGGCGGGGATCGTTCAGGTCGCTCTCGGCGATGAGCACGCCGCGGCGCCCGGTGGTGCGCGCCAGGCCGGCGACCGCTCGTCGCAGCTGCTCCAGGATGTGGATCGCGGAGCTGTCGAAGATCGCGTGGGTGGCGTCGAGCCGGAGGCCGTCGAGGTGGTAGTCGCCGAGCCACATCAGCGCGTTGTCCACGATGAAGCGGCGGACTTCGGGCGATCCACGGTCGTCGAAGTTGATGGCCGGGCCCCACGGGGTCCGGTAGCGATCCGTGAAGTAGGGTCCGTAGCGATCCAGGACGCCACCCTCGGGACCGAGGTGGTTGTAGACGACGTCGAGGAGGACCGCGAGGCCGAGCCCGTGGGCGGCGTTCACCAGGCGCTTCAGGCCCTCGGGCCCGCCGTAGGCATGGTGGGGGGCATAGAGGTCGACGCCGTCGTAGCCCCAGCCACGCAGCCCGCTGAACTCGGCCACGGGCATGAGCTCGATATGGGTCGCGCCCAGCGAGACGATCTCCGGGAGCCGCTCGATCGCCGCCTCGAAGGTGCCTCCCGGGGTGAAGGTGCCGACGTGAAGCTCGTAGATCACTCCCGTCTCCAGGTCGGGCGCGCTCCAGCCGCCATCGGTCCAGGTGAACGCGGCGTGGTCGACGGTGCGCGACGGCCCGTGGACGCCGGCCGGCTGCCAGGGCGAGCGCGGGTCCGGCAGCGGATCGCCGCCGTCGATGGCGAAGCGGTAGTCGGTTCCCGGTGGCAGGTCCCGGGTGACGCGCCACCAGCCGCCGTCGTCGGGTGCCATCGGCTCGCGACCGTCCGCTGTCGCCAGCTCGACCCGCCCCGCACGCGGTGCCCACACCACGGTGCGGCTCATCCGGTCCGCTCCAGCAACGCGACCGGGAACCGCTCCAGCAGGCGCGACGCCGGCA
>CAYVLM010000228.1:0-3879 GCA_964452225.1 uncultured Steroidobacteraceae bacterium
GGTCGTACTGCACCGGGCAGCCGGCATGGGTGCAGATCGCGTCGTAGGCCACCACGGAGCCGGAAGGGAGCTTGATGACCCAGACCGGGTCGCCGGTGGCCGGGTCGGTCGTGCTCACCGCGCCAGAGGAGGCGAGCTGGCTGCCGCTGGCGAGGAGCGTCCCGTTGGCGGTGCCCGGCGTGCTGGTTGCGGCGGCCTGCGTCGACTGCGGCGTTGAGACGGCGGAGGAGGCCTGCGCGGACGTTCCAGTGCCCCCGGTGGATCCGGTTCCGGTCCCCACGGCCGTCCCGGCTCGGGCGGCACCCATGGCCCTGCCGAGCGCCACGGAGGGACCGGCCACGATGAGCGTGCCGATCGCGAGCCCGGTGAGATGGAGGAAGTGCCGGCGCGACTCCGACATCGGCTCGGTGGGTGCCTGCCGGCGGTCGAAGCCCGGCCGCCGTCGCGGCGCGTCCTGGGTCTCGAGCCAGCGCGAGAGGGTCCAGGCGCCGCCGGTCCCGGCAAGGGCCAGGGTCAGCCACCCGGCGGCATACGGCAGGTCGGGCCCGTAGAAGTACGGCGTCGTCGACCACGACGCGGTCAGCCAGAAGAGGAGGGAGACCGCCGTCCCGAGCGCGGCGCTGAGGCGGAACAGGAGCCCCGAGAGCGTTCCCAGGCCAATGGCGATCTCCAGCAGCGCCATTCCCAGGCCGACCATGACCGGCACGTGCACCGCGGTGGCGTTGATCAGGAAGGCGAGCGGGGAAGCCCGCGTGAACGAGGCGAGCTGCTCGCCAATCGATCCCGGTCCGCTCGCCAGGAGGAAGGTGGGATCGACAAGCTTGTCGATGCCGGCATACAGGAACGTCCCGCCCAGGAAGATGCGAAGGGGGACGAGCGCCGACGTCACGACGTGGCCGTCCCCGGGGGTTGTGGGGCGCTGGCGCGCCGGTCGCCGGGTCGACATGAGGTCCCTCGGTTTCAGGCCTTCGTCAGAGCCTGCCAACCCAACGTTGCATTCGGGTCCCCTCACGGTTAACGATTCGAAACCGCTTACCATCGGCGAATGCCGCTGGAGACCTATCGGCGCAAGCGGGACTTCGCGAAGACACCGGAGCCGGCACCGGGTAAGGTCGGCGAGGACGGTGGCCGGTTCGTGGTGGGGCGCCATCGGGCCACCCGGCTGCACTACGACCTCCGTCTGGAGATCGGCGGCGTGCTGGTTTCGTGGGCGGTTCCGCGCGGTCCCACGCTGGACCCGGAGGTTCGTCGCCTGGCGCAGCGCACGGAGGACCACCCGGTCGAGTACCTCGAGTTCGAGGGCGTCATTCCCCGGGGGGAATACGGCGCCGGGGATGCGATCGTCTGGGACTGGGGCACGTTCGAGGCGGAGACCGGCGACGCCGCGGGGGACCTCGCGGCCGGGGAGCTCAAATTCCGCCTGCACGGGGAGAAGCTCCGGGGCCGGTTCACCATCATCCGCACCGGCGGTCGGCGCGGGCTCGACGGACGCGCCAGGGACGAGGACCGGTGGCTCCTCCTTCACAAGCGCGACGAGGCGGCCGTCGCCGGCTGGGATCCCGAGCAGCACCGGCGGAGCGTCCGGAGCGGACGAACGAACGAGGAGGTCGCCGCGGGTGAACCGCCTCGCTTCGAGGCCCGCCCGCCGGAGCCGTTGCGCCAGCCCGACCTCTCGGCGGCCCGCGCGACCCCGCTGCCGGGCTTCATCCCGCCCATGCTGGCCACCCCCGTGGACGCGGGGTTCAGCTCCCCGGACTGGCTGTACGAGGTGAAGTGGGACGGGTACCGCGTGGAGGCGGTGATCCGCGATGGACAGGCCCGCCTCTGGACGCGCAACCACAGGGACGCGGGGACCTACTTCCCGGATCTCGCCGGCCCGGCGCCATGGCTCGCCGCCGATTCGGCGGTCGTGGACGGCGAAGTGGTAGCCCTCGACGAGGAGGGCAAGCCGTCGTTCGGCCTGCTGCAGGAACGCACCGGGCTCCGCGGCCTGGAAGTCGCCAGTGGGAGGCGACGCCCCGGCGCCGGCCGCCGGTCCAGCGAGGAGCGGGCCGCCATCCCGCTCGCCTACTGCCTCTTCGACCTCCTGTACGTCGACGGGCGCTCGCTGCTGGCCGTGCCCCTGGTCGAGCGCAAGGCGCTGCTCCGACGGCTCCTGCAGCCACACCCGGTCGTGCGCTTCGCCGGGCACGTCGAGACCGATGGCGAGGCGTTTCTGGAGGCCGCCCGCACCCAGGGCCTCGAGGGCATGGTGGCCAAGCGGCGGCTGAGCGTGTACGAGCCGGGACGCCGGTCGAAGGCCTGGCTGAAGGTCAAGCTGCGCGCCGAGCAGGAGGTGGTGGTCATCGGCTGGCTGGAGGGCCAGGGGAGCCACCGTGACCTCGGCTCGCTGGTCGTGGCGGTGGGGGAGGAAGGACGGCTGCGCCATGCCGGGCAGGTCGGGAGCGGGATTGATGCCCGGCGGCGGAAGGAGCTGCTCGGCGCGCTCCGGTCGCTCGAACGGCGGGAGGCACCGGTGGCCGACGCACCGCCGTTGAAGGGCGTCCACTGGGTGGAGCCGCGCATCGTGGTTCGCACCGAGTTCGCCGAGTGGACGGCAGACGGGCTCCTCCGCCAGGCGACCTTCCGCGGCCTGGAGCCCGATCGCGAGCCCGGGGAGGTGGTCCGCGAGACGGCGAGCCCGGTGCGTCGGGTTCTGGCCAGCGGGCATCGGCCGCCGCCGCGGGAGGGGCGGATCTCGTTGCGCCCCGGCGGTAAGGGAGCTCAGGCAGGTGCGGAGCCGGGAGGCCCCGCCGACCACGCGGGGTGGAGCGTCAGCGCAGCCGAGCTGGCGGCGCTCGACGAGGCCGCCGACGGGTCGATCTGGACGGTTGGCGGTCGCCAGGTGCGGCTGACCAACCTCGACAAGGTGATCGTGGAGGGTGACGCCGGGCGCGGGATCGGGCAGGTGACCAAGCGGGACCTGGTTCGGCACTACTGCTCGGTTGCGCCGCTGCTGATCCCGTATCTCGCCGACCGCGGGACGACGGTGCAGCGCTTCCCCGACGGTACCGCCCGCGCGGGGTTCTGGCAGAAGGACCTCCCGGGTCACGCGCCGGCCTGGGTGCGGCGCTGGACCTTCCGCCATCGGCGCGAAGGCCCGAAGGACTATCCCGTCGTGGACCACGTGGCGACGCTCGCCTGGCTCGCCCAGGAGGCGGCCGTGGAGCTGCACCCCTGGACGTCGCCGGCGGCCAACCCGGAGGAGCCGAGCTACGCGCTGGTGGACATCGACCCCGGAACGGAGACGACCTGGGACGAGGTGGTTACCCTGGCGCGGCTGTACCGGGCCGCGCTCGAGCACCTCTCGGTGATCGGGGTGCCCAAGGTGACCGGGAAGCGCGGGATTCAGGTCTGGATCCCGGTCCGCCCCGGCTACGCCTTCGACGACACCCGGGACTGGGTCGAGCGGCTGTCGCGGGCGGTGGCCGGCACGGTACCGGACCTGGTGAGCTGGGAGTGGGCCAAGGCCGCGCGGCGTGGGAGGGCACGGCTCGACTTCACGCAGAACGCGGTGAACCGCACGCTGGTGGCCCCGTACTCGGTGCGACCGCTGCCGGGCGGCCCGGTCTCGGCCCCGATTCGCTGGGAAGAGCTGGACGACCCGCAGCTGGCACCGGACCGCTGGACGGTGGCCAACCTGGCGAGCCGGATCGAGGAGGTGGGGGACCTGTTCGCGCCAGCGCTCGAGCGGTCGCAGGTGCTGCCGTCGCTCTGAGCCGCCCGATCGCGGGACGTGGCACGCGCGCCGGATGGGTCAGCGTGACCCCGGCGCGCGCCGCGGAAGGTTGGGTGGGGGCTCGTGCGCCCGCGGGGCGCACGGGGGGCTAGCGGGGGAAG
>CAYVLM010000229.1:0-2841 GCA_964452225.1 uncultured Steroidobacteraceae bacterium
GTCGAGGAGGGCAATGACGGTGGAGGTCCGCCGCGCGGGCATCGGGACCACCTCGACTCCCTCCGCGGCGAGGTGCTCACCGATCCAGGTACCGGCGAGGTCGGTCCCCAGCGCCAGAACCAGGCGGACCGAAAGGCCTCGCCGCGCCAGGCGGACGGCGACGTTGGCTCCCTGCCCTCCGGGCGACAGCGCGATCGACGCACGCCGGTCGCCGCCGGCGAGCAGGGGACCCTCCGGGCGAACGGTCACGTCGAGGGCACAGTCTCCGACGACGCCGACCGAGACGGCCCGGCTCACCACGGCTTGCGGCTCGCGAACCCCTCGGTGGTCGAGTGCCAGAAGCCCAGCTCCGCGTCGGCGAGCCTCCAGCACAGCCATGCGGGAGCCCCGTCGCGCCGGGTCGGGATGTCAACCAGTCCGCTCTCCAGGTCGCGCACCTGGACGCCGAGCGACTCGAGGAGCGCAAGCAGGCCCTTGATCCCCTCGCCCACCCGGGCCAGATCCGCCTCCCGCTGTTCGACCTCGGCGTGCGTCACGCCGGCCGCCTGCTCCGGATGCCCCGCGCTCTTCCCGTGCTCTGCGTGCTTGACGTGGAGCGCCGTCAGCGCCTCGTCGAACCGGCGCTTCTCGACGGCGAGCTGGAGCAGCACGGCCCGCAGCTGCGGAACCAGCGCCCGCGCCTCCTCGATCGTGTAGCTCGTCGGCTCGGTCATCGGTCTTCGCCCGGATGGTACCCGCACGCTCGACCCGCCGGGAGCCCTTTGCTAGCATCGTGGGGCGACTGACCGGTCTGGCCTGCTCCGCGCCGCGACGGCGCCTGCCGGATCACCCGCGGAGGGTGTCGAAGACCGCATGCCCGACCAGACCCGTCGAGCCGGGAGCCAGAACGACGAAACGCTGCCGTCGGCCCACGAGGACCCGTACACGGCCTACCACGACTTCGACCTGCCGGCCTACGTGGGCAGCGCCACGTTCCAGAAGCTTCCGCTCCTGACCGATGGCGACGAGCTGGCGGAGCGCCGTCCCGACGTCGCGATCGTTGGCGCGCCGTTCGACGACGGGGTGAGCCACCGCCCTGGCTGCCGCTTCGGTCCGCGCGCCATCCGGGCCGCCACCTACCACTCCGGCAGCCTCAACTCGCTGCAGCTCGAGATCCAGCCCTTCGAGTGGCTCGACTGCGTGGACGCCGGCGACGCGCCGATCACGCCGGCCAACCTGCCCCGCAGCCACCAGGTGATCGAGCGCAAGGTGCGCGAGGTGGCCGAGAGCGGTGCGATCCCCATCGTGCTCGGTGGCGACCACTCCATCACCCTCCCGTCGGCCAGCGCCGTGGCACGGGTGGTCGCCCCCCAGCGCCTGGGCGTGGTCCACTTCGACGCCCATGCCGATGCCGCGAACAGCACCTGGGGCGTCCTGACCTCGCACGGCACCCCCATGCGCCGGCTCATCGAGTCGGGCGCCGTGGAGGGCCGCAACTTCGTGCAGATCGGCCTGCGCGGCTACTGGCCGCCGGTGGAGACCTTCGCCTGGATGCGCGAGCACCAGATGCGCTGGCACCTGATGACCGAGATCGAGTCGCGCGGTGCCGAGGCGGTGATCGCCGACGCCATCGCGGAGGCACTCGACGGGCCCGAGCGGATCTACCTGTCGGTGGACATCGACGTGATCGATCCGGGGATGGCACCCGGCACCGGAACGCCGGAACCCGGCGGGATGCTGACCCGGGAGCTGCTCCGCGCGATCCGCCAGGTCGTCTCGGCGGTCGACCTGGCCGGCATGGACGTCGTGGAGGTCTCGCCACCATACGACCACGCGGAGGTGACGGCCGCGGCGGCGCACCGCTGCGTAATGGAGGCGCTCAGCGCCCTCGCCGCGCGCCGTCGGACGGCTGGGGCGGCCCCGAACCCGACCCGCCTGTAGGCGTCGGCCCGGTCATCGGCCGGGCTTCCTCAGTCGTTGACCGTGAACGAGGTGGACGCGACCTGCGTCCCGTTGCGGGTCACGTTGATGTCGTACGTTCCCGGACCGAGACCGCCGAAGTTCATCTGGATGTAGCCGCCGCGGCACACCTCGTCCGGCTTGCAGCCGATGTTGGACAGCTCGAGCGATCCATCCCCGACCGACGAGCCGTCTGCCTGGGAGGCGACGCTCACGCCTATGACATCGGTCGAGAGGGCGTTCTTGAAGCCGACCCAGACCCAGATCCGGCTGGTGGTGATCGTGCTGCCGTCCTCGGCACAGCCCTTGAAGTCCATGTCCGAGGTGGCACATGGCTGGACCGTGGCGCTGAAGTTGTCCGGCGTCGCGCTCGGCGCGACGGTGGCGGTCGGGGTGCTCGCCTCCGATGCCGCGGCCGACGCCAGGGCCGATGCCGACGCCCCGGCAGTCTCGGTCGGCGAGACCCCCGGCGTGACGCTGGCCCCGCCGGTGGACGTCGGCGTGGGCGTGGGGCTCCCCTGCGCGACGCCCGAGCCGGCGTTCAACGCCGCGAACAGGAACGCCCCGCCGATGAGGGCCGCGATGCCCAGGACGAGGAACCCGAGCACCGGCGCGAAGCCGCCGCGGCGCGGCGGCTCGCGCCACCCGTCGTCGTCATCCCCACCGTGCCCGCCGTCATGGCCACCCCCGTCATAGCCACCCCCGTCTCCGGCCGCAGCTTCCGGGGCGCCCCCGACGCGCTCGGGCGGCGGGGCGGCGGGCGGAGTGGCACCGTACGGAGCGACCGCGGACGGCGGCGCCACGGGCGGCGGGGCGGCGGGCGGCGGAACTGCAGGTGGAGGCACCGCGTCCGGGTCGCGACGGACCAGTGGCTCGTCCGCGGCGCGTGACGGCCAGGAGTCG
>CAYVLM010000229.1:2851-3875 GCA_964452225.1 uncultured Steroidobacteraceae bacterium
TTCCGGTTCCGCATCGGCCGGCTGCTGATGGCGTGCCAGCTCATCGGTTGGCTCGGGCACGAACGCGCCCGGCTGATCGGGAGGCAGCGGGTCGCTGCCCCGCCGGAACGGGTCTGGGCTGCGACGCTGCCGAATGCGCGCCTCGAGCTCGTCGCGATCCATCGCGCGGGCCTGCGGAGCGGTGCCCGCCAGGGGCGCGCCGCAGTGAAGGCAGGTCGGACCGATCGGCGTGAGGCTGCTGCAGGTCGGGCAGCGCAGCTCGCCTGGGGGGTTGCCGGTCACCGGTTGTCCCTCGTCATCAGGCGCGCATTGTGCCCTAGGCGCCGGATCGCTTCCACTCGGTGCCGTCGGGGAACCGTTCGCGCTTCCAGATCGGGAGCCGACCCTTGATCTCCTCGATCAGGAACCGGTTGGCCTCGTAGGCGGCGCCGCGGTGGGCGGCGGCGGTGACGATGACCACCGCCGCCTCGCCGAGCGGGACCACCCCCACCCGGTGGACCAGAGCGACCGCCACGTCCCACCGGTGCGCCGCCGTCTCCGCCATCTCGGCAAGGACCCGCCCGGCCATCTCGTCGTATGCCTCGTACTCGAGCTCGACGACCTCGCGACCGTCGTCGGCGTGATCGCGGGCACGGCCCACGAAGGTGACCACCGCCCCGTGGCCCGGCCCTGCCACCGAGGCCTCGAGGGCCGCGGTGTCGATGGGCGCCCGGCTCAACCCGACCCGGCCCGCGGAGGCGGCGCCACCCGAGACCGGCGGGAGGAACGCGATCTCGTCGCCATCGGCCACTGCCTCGCTCCAGTCGGCGTAGGCGCCGTTGCGCGCGGCACGGACGTACGGCCGATGGGGATCCAGCGCGGGATAGCGACGGGCGAGGGCCGCCCAGGCATCGTCGATGGTCGCGCCCTCGGAGAGGGGGAGCTCGGCACGCCCGACGCTCAGCTCGCGCAGGACCGCGAAGCATCGTGCCCGGACGGTCAGCTCAGCTGCTGGCATCGGCTCACCCTCAGACCGGGACGCCGG
>CAYVLM010000230.1:0-3870 GCA_964452225.1 uncultured Steroidobacteraceae bacterium
CCTTGGCGTGCTCTTCATCTTCCTGGGGTTCCTGGTGAGCATCGAGGTCTTCACGGACGTCCGACTCCCGTTCACCCACGTCGTGCTGCTGCGGCGTCGTCAAGCGCCGGCCGGAGAGGCGACCGCTGTCGGAGGCGCTGCCGACTGACCTGACGGACCCGTGGGGACGCTGGAGCTTCCTGCCAGATGCACCCTGCAAGTGGCGGTAGGTCGGCTGCCTGGGCCGAGGAGGCCCAACCGGAACCGGTCTCACGCTCGGCGGTGCGTCGGCTCGGCCCGGGGCGGGCTGCATTCGCATCCTTGCGCTTCGGGCGCCGGCGTCTGGCAGGAAACGCAGCCCAGGGGATTCTGGATGGGGCAGATCCTCGCCGGGTCTGGCTGCGTTGACAGTGGCCACCCCCGACCCTAGAATCACGGGGCTTTCCCCGTGGTGCACCGGCCCTAGAGTCCCGTGTCCGCCATCGGGGTCGATGAGAAGGATCAACCCGACGTGGCCAAGGCCGAGAACCGACCCGTGATCCAGCTGGCGTGCACCACCTGCAAGGAGCGCACGTACAGCACACGGAAGAACAAGCGGAACGACCCGGGGCGCCTGGAGCTGAACAAGTACTGCCCGCGCTGCCGGCAGCACACCCTGCACCGGGAGACGAAGTAGCGAGACGGAGCGCCGGTAGGGGTGTAGCTCAATTGGTAGAGCACTGGTCTCCAAAACCAGCGGTTGCAGGTTCGAGTCCTGTCGCCCCTGCCAGACGACCCCCGGCCCCGCCCCCCCAAGCACGAACGGACGAAGAGCGCAAGAGACGTGATTCAGGGCCTCCGCACCTACATTGAAGAGAGCTGGTCAGAGCTTCGCAAGGTCTCCTGGCCGGACCGCGAGACAGTGATCAACCTGTCGCTGATCGTCATCGGCGTCAGCATCGCGGTGGGTGCCTACATCGCCGTCCTGGACCAGATCATGCACTTCGCCCTCTCGCGGGTATTCGGATGAGCGAGAAGCGAACGCGCAAGTCGGCGGCTGCCGAGATCGAGCCCGGCGAGGAGCAGACGGCTCCGGCGGCTGCCGATGAGCAGACCCAGGCCGCGGCCGCCGAGCAGGCTGCCGGCAACGAGGCGCAGCAGGCGGCTCTGCTCTCCCGCGAGGCGCCCCGCGTCAGCGAGATGCCGGCCGACGAGCGCTCGCGCAAGCAGTGGTACGTGATCCACACCTACTCCGGGTACGAGAACAAGGTGAAGGCCAACCTCGAGCACCGCATCGAATCGATGGGGGTCGAGGACCAGATCTTCCAGGTGCTCGTGCCCATGGAGGAGGAGATCGAGATCAAGAACGGCCAGCGGCAGACCGTCAACAAGAAGGTCTTCCCCGGCTATGTCCTGGTCGAGATGGTGATGAGCGACGAGAGCTGGTACGTGGTGCGCAACACCCCGGGGGTGACCAGCTTCGTGGGCTCCGGCAACCGGCCAACGCCGCTCGACGAGACCGAGGTCAAGAAGATCCTCAAGCAGATGGGGGTCGAGACGCCCAAGTTCAAGGTCCAGTTCACCAAGGGCCAGAGCGTGCGCGTCAACGACGGGCCGTTCGCCGAGTTCATCGGCACCGTCGACGAGGTCAACCCCGAACGGAACAAGGTCAAGGTGCTGGTCAGCATCTTCGGCCGCGAGACGCCGGTCGAGCTCGACTTCCTGCAGATCGAGAAGCTCTAGCAAGAACGCCGATGGCGGCCCGTCAGGCATCGGCTCAGCAAGAGGGAGGGGCGTGGACCGCCCCGCTTGAACCTCGGAGGTAGACAGATGGCAAAGAAGGTCCGCGCGATCCTGAAGGTGCAGGCGCCCGCCGGCAAGGCCACGGCGGCGCCGCCGGTCGGCCCGGCGCTCGGCCAGCACGGGATCAACATCATGGAGTTCATCAAGGCCTTCAACGAGCGCACGGCCAGCCTCGCCGGCTACGTGGTGCCGGCGGAGATCACCGTCTTCGAGGACCGCTCGTTCACCTTCGTCACCAAGGCCCCGCTGGCGGCGGCGCTGCTGAAGCGTGCCGCCGGGGTCGAGGCCGGCTCGTCGCAGCCGAACCGCGACAAGGTAGGCACGGTCACCCAGGCCCAGCTGCGCCAGATCGCCGAGACGAAGATGGCGGACCTCAACGCCAATGACGTCGAGCACGCCATGCGGATCATCGCCGGGACCGCGCGTTCCATGGGCATCGAGGTGGCAGACTGATGGCCAGGCACGGGAAGAAGTACCGCGAGGCCGCGAAGCTCGTCCAGCCCGATCACCGCTACGAGATCGGCGCTGCGACGGAGCTGCTGCCAAGGGTCTCGATCAGCAAGTTCGACGGGACCGTGGAAGCCCACCTGCGCCTGGGCGTCGACCCGCGCCACGCGGACCAGCTGGTGCGCGGAACGGTGGTCCTGCCCCACGGCACCGGGCGGCAGACGCGGGTGATCGTCTTTGCCCAGGGCGAGAAGGCCCAGGAGGCGCTCCGCGCCGGGGCCGACGAGGTTGGCGCGGACGACCTCGTCAAGCGCGTCGACGACGGCTGGTTCGATTTCGACATCGCCGTCGCCACGCCCGACATGATGGGCGCGGTGGGACGCCTGGGGAGGAAGCTCGGCCCGCGCGGCCTGATGCCGAACCCCAAGTCGGGAACCGTCACCTTCGACATCGAGCGTGCGGTCGGCGAGGTCAAGTCCGGCCGGGTCGAGTTCAAGGTGGACCGCGCCGGGATCGTGCACGTCCCGGTCGGCCGGGTGAGCTTCAGCGCCGAGCAGCTCACCGCGAACGTCGCGGCGCTGGTGGACGCGGTGAACCGCGCCAAGCCGTCTGGAGCCAAGGGAACCTACCTTCGGACCCTGACCCTGACCCCGACCATGGGACCGGGGCTGCGCATCGACATCCCGTCCGCGCTGGCGGCGGCATCGGCCTAGTCCCGCTGGTTGCCGACCCCGGCGGGGTCGGGTACCATCCGCGCGCAATCGAAGAGCCCAAGACAGCCATGCGCTCCGGGTGAGACTCCCGGACCAATTGCCGGCCCGCGGAGGTCGGCGGCATGCCGAGGCACGAACCGCACCGGGCCCGTTCGGGTCCGGACGCGGCCGGACGCAGTCCCTCGTGCCAACGCGCGAGGGCGTTTTCATGTCCGGGAGGTGAATCGAGGATCCAGATGGCGACTGACTCGAAGCGGCAGGCCGTCAGCGAGCTCGCGGAGATGCTCCGCGGTTGCTCCGCCATGGCCGTGGCCGACTACCGGGGCCTCAAGGTCTCGGAGATGCAGACGGTCCGGAGGTCCCTGGGCGCCAGCGGCGTTGCGCTGCACGTCGCCAAGAACCGCCTGCTCAAGATCGCCGCCGACGAGGCCGGTCGCGAGGAGCTCAAGCCCATGCTCTCCGGACCGACCGCGCTGGCCACGATCTCGGGAGATGAGGTGGCCCTGGCGAAGGCGCTCCAGGAGGCTTTCCGACCCTACAAGGTGGTGACCCTGCGTGGCGGCCTCCTGGGCACGCGCGCCATCGATGGCGAGGCGTGGACCCGGATGGCGTCGCTGCCGACGCGCGAGGTCCTGCTCGCCAGGCTGGCGGGTGGGATGGCCGCGCCGATCGCGGGAATGGCCGGCGTGCTCGCCGGCAACCTGAGAAACCTCGTCGGCGTGCTCAACGCCGTCGCGGAGCAGAAGCGACAGCAGCCGGGCGACGGCGTCGCCTGACGAGAAGGAGAATCCGATCCCATGGCAACCAAGACCCTGACCAAGGACGAGATCCTCGAGGCGGTCGATGGCATGACCGTCCTTGAGCTTTCCGAGCTCGTCAAGGCCTTCGGCAAGGACGCGCTCGACATCACGGCCGACCCGAGCGACCCGGGCCGGGTGAGCATCGCCGG
>CAYVLM010000231.1:0-3830 GCA_964452225.1 uncultured Steroidobacteraceae bacterium
CCGATGGACGGGCGTCCCGCACGGGACGCCCGTCCGGCTATCCTTGGCGTCCGAGCATGTCCGAGTTCATTGAGCTGACCGACTGGCGGCGCCGGGTGGCCACCCTGTACGCGACGCTGCGAGCCGACACCCGTCCGGATCCGATGCGGCTCGTGGCGTTCCGCGCGGCCCGTGACCGCCTGTTCACCGAGCATCCGTCCTCCCCGGTGCCGCAGGAGAAGCGCGCCACGTTCCGCGGCGTCGCCTACTGGCGCCACGACCCGGCGCTGCGCTTCGCGGCACCCCTGGAGCCCGATCCGGACGCGGCGCCGCTCGATCTCCCCCGCTCCGGCGAGGGTGCCGCGTTCCCGCACTCGCGGATCGGCTGGGTCCGCTTCAGCGTGGAGGGGACGCCGTGCCGGCTGGCGGTCTACTGGCTCAACGACTACGCCGGGGGGATCTTCATCCCCTTCCGCGACGCCACGAGCGGGAGCGAGTCCTACGGCGGCGGCCGCTACCTGTGGGACTCTGCGAAGGGCGTCGACCTGGGGTCGGAGGGAGAGGCGCTCGTGATCGATTTCAACTACGCGTATCACCCCTCCTGCGTCTACGACCCGCGCTGGAGCTGCCCCCTGGCACCGCCGGAGAATCGCCTCGTCGTGGCGATTCGCGCGGGTGAGCGCCTCCCGGAAGGGCATCCGTGACCGGCGAACCGGCGGAGCGACGCCCCACGCGCCACTGCTACAAGTGCGGCCGCGAGATCGGCCCGGACGAGACCATCTGCGAGAGCTGCAACCGGGCCGGCATGGCCACGCCCTCGGCCACCCAGTACCACGGCACCATCGTGGTCTCCATCATCGCCGGGATCGCCCTGATGGCCGTGGCCGCCAGCCTGGCCATGCGCGGCGTGGGCCCGTACGAGGGGCAGGCCGTGGGCTTCCAGGCCGGCCCCCAGGGCGCAGTGGTCGCCACGGTGTCCGTGACGAACCAGGGGACCAGCTCCGGGCGCGCCAAGTGCCGGATCGAGGCGCGGGACTCGGCCGGCAACGAGCTCGGCGTGGTCGTTTCCATCACGCCAGAGGTCGCCGGCGGGGCCACCGTGACCTACGACCAGTCGATCCCGGGCGTCGGCGGCCGCGCATCCAGCGTGGGTGTGAGCTGCCAGTAGGAGCCGGTGCCGGCCGCGCGCGCCACGACCGGCCGGGGGGTCAGTTGAAGAGGACCGTTACCTCGATGATGCCGCGCGACAGCGGCTCGTTGGTCACCAGCGCCCAGGCCTGCGGCGACAGGTCCGCGACGCGCTGCCGCGACGTCCCCCAGTAGCAGTCGCAGTAGTCGACCACCGGCAGCTGGGCGCAGCGGTCCGCGCACACGGTCACCGTCTCCGCGATCCCGCCCGTGTACCTGCCGCCGAGCGGCCCGGGCAGCGCCACGACCGCGCGGCCGAGGAAGCCGCGTGTGCCGGAGTAGTGCGTGGCGGTGCCGGTCACCTCCGGACGTCGCGCCGGGGTTGGCCTCACGGCACGACGCGCGGCCGGGGAGGGGTTCGGGCCTGGCGTCGCCAGCCCGGGGCCGTCCTGGGCAAGGGCGGCGATGGTTGCCGCCCCGAGCAGGGACGGCTGGTTGGCTTGCTGATCGGCCGTCGATGGCGCCTGCACGGTGCGGGCGACGGCGACCGAGGCGACTGCGAGCGCAGCCGCCAGGAGCAGGGTGCCAGGCACCCTGTTCGGGTATCGCAACATGGACTCCTGGTGTGAGTTTGTTCGGCTCCGCGCCGTCGACGCCGGCTGAGGCGTCCGGGCCGGGCTCGGGCGGGCCCGGCGGCGCGGGCCCGGGACGCGGCCATGGCTGGCCGTGACAGCAGACCCGCTGGGTCGACGGACAGGGTGCCAGCCGCGGGCGGTTCGGTCAAACTGGCCAAGCCGCGTCGCGGCGGCTAGAGTGACGACGCATGGGCAATGAGCGTCGCGGCGACCGCCGCCAGCCACCACGTCCCGCCGGGGGTCCCGGCAGCCACGGGGAGTTCCGACCCTACCGCGGGGGCCGGCCCGCCGGTCCGCCCCGCCCGCCACCCGGGCGATCCGGCTACCGCCCACGGGGTGCGGACGAGGGCGGCATGGCCATCAGCGTGGACCCCCGCCGGCTCGGGCTGCTCAAGCAGCTCGCGGCCGAGGCCGGCCTGCGCCCGGGCCAGCTGGTCCAGCGCTGGATCGAGGAACGGCTCGATGCCGAGCGGAGCGGGGCACCCATCGGGGGGTCGGCCGGATCAGAGCGGCTCACCCGCCTCGAGGCGGCCGTTGCGCAGCTCACCAATCGCATCGCGGCGTTGGAGTCCCGCGTCGAGGCGGGTCCGGCCGCCGGTGGCACACGTTCGCCCGTGGCGCCCGCCCATCGGCGCGGGCGTCCCCGAAAGGACGCCACGACCTCGTCACGTCACCAACGGACGGGGCCGGCCGAGCGCGTCGCGCTCCACGACGAGATCATTGCCGTCATCGCCGAGCGGGGCCCCAGCACTGCGGCCGAGCTGGCCGCCGCCATCGTGGAGCGCGGACGGTACCGTCCGCCGCGGTCAAGCCGGCCGCTCGACGCCGCCACCGTCAACAGCCGCGTCTCGAACCCGATCTACCGAGCCCGGTTCAGCCGCTCCGGCCACCGCATCGGCCTGGCCGAGGGGCCGGCCGAGCGCGCGGGCTGACCGCCTCGATCGCCGCCGATGGCGCGCATCGGACCCTTCGGGCTCTGGTCGGGCTACGACCGGCTCCCGGCGGCCGAAGCCATCGACCTCGTCAGGGCCGCTGAGGCATCGGGCTATGACGTGGCCTGGACCCAGGAGGGCACCGGTCGCGAGCCGTTCGCCCTGCTCGGGCACCTCGCCGCCGCGACCACCCGGATCGGCCTCGGCGTGGGGATCGCGCAGACGACCGCCCGCGACGCCGTGGCCGCCCACGCCGGGGCGGCCACCGTCCACGAGCTCTCCGGGGGTCGCATGGTCATGGGCCTCGGGGTGGGCCACCAGGAGATCGAGCAGGTGCGCGGCCACCGCTGGCTTCCCCCCATCGAGGCCATGGCGGCCTACCTGGACGCCTACCGCGCAGCGCCCTATCGGGGCCCGATGCCGTTCGGCGAGCCGCCCCTCGTGCTCGCCGCGCTGCGGCGGCGGATGCAGCGCCTCGCAGCGGAGCGGAGTGACGGCGCCTTCCTCTACTGCGTGCCGGTCGAGGCCGTGGCGGAGGCGCGCGGCTTCCTGGACGACGTCGCGGAGGCATCAGGCCGTGCGCGGCCGATCCTGGTCACCAGCCTCGCCGTGCGGCTCGAGGCCGACGCGACGCGCGCCCGCGACGCGGCGCGCCGCTACCTGGCCCGCTACCTGGCGCTCCCGAACTACCTGGCGAACCTTCGCAGGCTGGGCTTCTCCGACGAGGATATGGCGACGCCAGGCTCCGATCGCCTGGTCGACGCGCTCGTCGCCTGGGGCGACGAGGCGGCCATCCGGGACCGCCTGGCCCGCATGCGCGGGGCCGGGGCCGACCACGTGGCCATGATCCCGCTCACCGCTGACGGGCTCCACGCGGACCGCCAGTCGACGGAGCGCCTGGCTCCCCCCTGGTGACGCGAACGGCAGGGATCAGTCCTCGAGGATGAAGGTCACCAGGACGTTCGCCTGAAACTCCAGTGAACCGTCGCGGGCGACGTTCACCTTCTGCTCCTTGACCCACGCGCTTCGCACGCCGCGCAGCGTCTTCGTGGCGCGGTCGATCCCCTGGCGGATGGCGTCCTCGAACGACTGGTTCGAGGTGCAGGACAGCTCCGTGACCCGGGCAACGGACATGGCGGTCTCCCGTGTGCGCGTT
>CAYVLM010000232.1:0-3826 GCA_964452225.1 uncultured Steroidobacteraceae bacterium
CTCGAGCCTGCTTGCCAGCTTCGTGGTGCTCGGGCTCCTGCTCTCCATGAGCCACCGCTCTGCCGCGGAAGCCGATGCCGCCCAGGCGTCACCGGCGTGACCGGGAACATCCGGCGCCTGGCCGGGTACCTCCTCCTCTCGTTCGCCATCGTGACCGGCGGGCTCACCTGGTGGCAGCTGGTGGATGCGCACCAGCTCGCGACGCGGCCGGACAACCCGCAGGTGATCGCCGCGCACCGCAGCGCACTGCGGGGGTCGATCTTCGATGCGCGCGGAACGCTTCTCGCCTCGACGACGGTCACCGCCGGCCTGGCCCGGCGCACGTACACCGACTCGGCGTTCAGCCACATCATCGGCTACGCCAGCCTGCTCTACGGGACGACGGGCATCGAGCACGCCTACGACGACCTCCTGATCGGCCAGACGGATCCGAACCCGCTGCGGAACCTGCTCGACGACGTGCTCGCCCGGCAGCCGCAGCCCAAGGACCTCTCGCTGACGATCGACAAGCGGCTGGAGGACTACGCGGCGGCCCAGCTCAAGGGCGTGGTCGGCGCGGTGGTCGCCATCGACCCGGTGACGGGCGCCATCCTCGCCAGCGTCTCGACGCCGACCTTCAACGCCACCCCGATCTCCGGGGATCCGGCGACCGCGACGGCGCCGATGGCTGCCATCCAGGCCAACCCGGACAAGCCGCTTGTCGACCGCGTGCGGCAGGGGATGTACACCCCGGGCTCGATCATGAAGATCGTCACCGCATCGGCCGCGCTCGACTCCGGGACGATCACGCCGCAGACGACCTTCCCCGACCAGCCGAAGCAGGAGACGACCGGGTTCGTCGTGGACGGCTTCACGATCCGGGAGCACGAGCTCGGGTCGACCCGGCCGGCGCTGTGGGACCTGTCTCCCGCCCTGCAGGTCTCGAGCAACATCTTCTTCGCCCACGTCGGCCTGAAGCTGGGCGGCGACCGCTTCCTGTCCTACGCCAAGCGCTTCGGCTTCTGCGAACCGATGCAGATCGGCTCCGGAGACCGGGCCATCCCGGTCACGGCCTCCTACGTCACGCGCCCCGCCTCGGGGGGCGGCTGCTCGCCGTTCTCCGACGATGTCGAGCTGGCCTCGGCCGCCTTCGGACAGGCCCAGGTCACGGTCACCCCCATGCAGATGGCGCTCGTCGCGGCCACGGTCGCCAACGGTGGCGTGATGCCGGCCCCTTACGTGGTCAGCGCGGTGCGCGCCCATGCCTCGAACCCGACCCGGGGTCCGAGCGCCACGATCCTCCAGCAGCCGGGTGGCGGCTCGGGCCATCGGGTCATCTCGTCCACCGCCGCGGCAGAGCTCCGGTCGGCGATGGTGGATGCCGTCTCGGGACCCATCGGCCGCATCTACGCCGGCGCCGGAAACGTGCGCCTCTACGGGGTGAGCGGGGTGGCGACGGCGGGCAAGACGGGGACCGCCCAGCGGTCCGGCAACCTGCCGCCGCACTCCTGGTTCATCGGCTTCGTTCCGGCCCAGGGCGGCGCGACGCCCACGATTGCCGTGGCGGTCATCGTGGAGGGCGGCGGAGCCGGATCGGGCGAGGCGGCGCCCATTGGCGGTAAGGTGATGGCGGAGTGGCTGAAGCTGGCGGCAGCCGGCTGAGCCATCTGTCACCGGCTGGGGTATTGTCTGCGGGGGCGGTATCGACCGCGGCCACGATCGCAGGTGCCACCCCCCGAGAGAGAGGGAATGGTGAAGAACGTCCAGGAGCCGGCCGAACGCGTTGTCGCCAACGTCGAGCGCGTGATCGTCGGCAAGCACCTCGAGGTCCGGGTCGCGCTCGTCGCGCTCCTCTGTGAGGGTCACATCCTGATCGAGGACGTGCCCGGCGTCGGCAAGACGATGCTGGCCAAGGCGCTGAGCCGCAGCATCGGCTGCAGCTTCCGTCGCATCCAGTTCACCCCGGACCTGCTGCCGTCCGACGTCACGGGACTCTCGATCTTCAACCAGAAGACCCACGAGTTCGAGTTCCGGCCCGGACCGATCATGGCCCAGGTCGTCCTGGCCGACGAGATCAACCGGGCCACGCCCAAGACCCAGAGCGCGCTGCTCGAATGCATGGAGGAGCGCCAGGCGACCATCGACGGGGTGACGTACCGCATGCCGTCGCCGTTCCTGGTCATCGCGACCCAGAACCCCATCGAGTACGAGGGGACGTTCGCCCTGCCGGAGGCGCAGCTCGACCGGTTCATGCTCCGGCTCCGCATCGGCTATCCGAAGGCGATGGAGGAGATCGTGATCCTCGACGAGCAGAAGCGGGCGCACCCGATCGATGCCATCGAGCAGGTGCTCGACGTCGAGGAGCTCCGCCAGATGCAGCAGGCGATCAGGGAGGTCTATGTCGACCAGGCAGTGGCCGAGTACGTGGTTCGACTGGTGACCGCCACCCGGGAGCACCCCGACGTCTACCTCGGCGCCTCACCGCGCGGCTCCATCAACCTCTACCGCGCCGCGCAGGCGTTCGCCGCAATGGAAGGGCGCGACTACGTGATCCCGGACGACGTGAAGGCGCTTGCGGTGACGGTCCTTGCACATCGGCTGATCGTGAAGAGCCAGGCCTCGCTGCGGGAGGTCGACCCCGATCGCATCGTGCGCGAGATCCTGGCCTCGGTGCCGGTCACGGCGCCGGTGAGCGGCTCGCGCACGAGCTAGGCCGTCGAGGCACGCACGATGGGCGGCCTGGCCCGACAGCTCCGGTTCGTCTTCGTCGCGACGGTCCTGGTCGTTGCTGCCTTCAGCACCGGGCTCTCCTTCCTCTTCTTCCTCCTGTACCTGACCGCGGCGCTGCTCATCGGCACCTGGCTGTACGCCCGCAACGGCCTGCGCTCGGTGCGGGCCGGCTATCACGTGGTCAACCCCCGCGTGCACGTTGGCGAGGTCCTCCAGGCGGTGTACCGGCTCGACAACGGCGCGCGGTGGGCGAAGCCGTGGATCGAGGTCTGGAATGACTCGACCCTGCCAACGAGCCTGCCCGGCCGAGCGCTGGGGATCGGCGGCGGCGCCTCGCGCCAGTGGCTCGCCAAGGTCTCGCTCGGGCGGCGTGGCAGCTTCCGGCTCGGAGCCCTGCGCGTGCGGACGGGGGATCCATTCGGGCTCTTCAGCTCGGAGATGGTGGTGGGCCAGCCGACCGGGGTGGTCGTCTTCCCCAAGGTCTACGAGCTGCCTCACTGGCGGCTGCCGCCGTCGCCGGTGGATGGCAGCTCCCCGTCGCGACGTCGCTACGAGGCCTCGACACCCCTCGTGAGCACCATCCGGCCGTACGTCCACGGCGACGCGCTCAACCGCGTGCACTGGCTCTCCAGCGCTCGCCATGGCGAGCTGCAGGTCAAGGAGTTCGACCTCGAGCAGGCTGCCGACCTGTGGCTGGTGCTCGACCTCGACCGGTCCGCCCACGCCGGCGTCGGGGATTCGGCGTCGGTGGAGATGGCGGTGAGCGCGGGAGCGTCCATTGCCCTGCGCACGCTCGCCGACAACAGGGCGGTCGGGATCACCGCCTCGGCCCGCCGGGTCCAGCAGCTCACGCCTGACCGGGGTCCACGGGTCGAACAGAAGATCCTGCACCTGCTCGCCAACGTCCAGGCCGATGGCAGCCAGCCGCTGGCGGAGATCGCGGTGGCGACGCTTCCGCAGCTGCGGCGGGGGATGACGCTGTGCATCGTGACCGGGTCGACCGAGCGCGACTGGGTGCGCGCCCTTGCCGGGCTGCGGCGCCGCGGGGTCGGGGTGGTCGTCATCCTGCTCGACCGCTTCTCGTTCCTGCCGGAGCCGCCGGAGGACGACGAGGCCG
>CAYVLM010000233.1:0-3818 GCA_964452225.1 uncultured Steroidobacteraceae bacterium
AAAGAAACCGAATAAGATATAACTCAACGTCCCATCAAAACAGCAGGCAGCACTACAGGCCGGGGCGGGGCTGGCGTGATGAACCCCGCCTGCTCGCACCTCAACGACCAGCTGTGGCTGCTCCTGATGAAGGGACCACCCGGCAGCGGGAAGAGCACCCTGGCCCACGAGCTTGGACGTCGGCTGCGCTGGCCGGTCGTCGACAAGGACGATGTGCGGGATCTGCTGCCCGACGCGATCGGTGGTCTCTCGTATGAAGCGATGCTGGCCATCGCGGAGAGCCAGCTGCGGCTCGGTCTGAGCGTCATCGCCGACAGTCCGCTCGGCTATGCGCGGAGCTATCGGCGAGCGCTGGGGATCGCGGCCGACTGCGAGGCACAGGTGGCGGTGGTGGAGGTCGTCTGCTCCGATCCGGCCGTGTGGCGTGGCCGCATCGAAGGTCGTCGGGATCAGGGCCTCGCGGCCTATCACACCACGAGCTGGGAGCGGGTCGAAGCCTTCTTCCAGCGCACCGCGGAGCGCTGTGGCGAGGCGGACCCTGCGCTCAGGTGCCGGCCCCGCCCGGGATGGCGTAGCGGACGATCTCGTCTCCGTTGAGCACCCAGAGTGAGCCTCCGGCCGACAGGATCCGCCAGTCCGGCTGCCCCTTGGCATCCACGTGCAGATCCTGCGTCGGCAGCTGCCAGACAGGACCGCTGGGCGTCCCGCTCACCGGATCGATCTGCTGCACCGCCCCGCCCGAGGTCCACTGCCAGATGGTGTCGCCGGCGATCTGGATCGATGCGAGGCTGTGGGTCGCGACGATGCCCTGGCCCGGCTGGATGCCGATCAGAGTCGAGCCATCGGTCGTCCAGCAGGTGTCGCCCCTCTGCACGAGGCGGTGAGCCTCGATGGGGACCGGGAACGCCTCGAGGACCGTGCCGGTCTGCGGGTCCAGCCGGCGAAGCACGGCGCCCCCGGCACTGGCACTGCTCGGCTGACCCCAGCTCCACAGCGCACCGCAGGCGACGGCGATGTCGATCCCCGGGTTCGGGAACGAGCGCAGCAGCGTGCCGCTGTCGGGGTCGTAGACCCGGATGTCGTCGGCGGCCTGCCAGACCGCCCCCAGCCCGACCGCGATGCGACCGATCGGTGGCACGCTGGCGACCCGCGCCACCCGGCCAGTCGTGAGGTCGACGCGGCTGAGATCCATGGTCGCCGGCCCCGGGGCGCCACCGACCGGGCTGATCATCCACAGCCCGGCGTCGCCGGCCGCGAGGCTGGCGGGCTCGATGGGGACGTCGGTGACAGTGTTCGTCGCGACGTCGATGCGGACCAGGTAGCTGCCGCGAGCGTCCGCGACCCAGATCGCGCCGGAGGTCACCGCGGTCTGCCCATCTGATGCCGTCTGGGCGTCAGGGTGCGGCAGCGGGAGCCTGGCGATGACGTCCGCAGTCGAAGACGCATTGCTGGCGGTGGGCGCGCCCGAGAGCGGCGGGTTGACGTTGCTCGGGTCGGCGGCGATGGCACGGGCGCTCTGCACCATCTGGAGGAAGGCGCCGTAGAGGCCGTCGCTGCGCAGTGCCTCGAGGCTCCCGTAGGTGCCGTCAGCGATCATCGTCATTCCCAGCGGCTGTCCGTCGCTGATGATGAAGGCGACCACTTGCACCTCCGGCAGGGTGAAACGGACGTCGATCTTCGGCAGGAGATAGAGCACCGCGGACCGGGTGCTCTCCAGACGAGTGAAGGCAATGCCGTTGGTCTGGAACAGGCGTTCGATGCCGGCCGTCCACCCGGACAGCGTCGGATTCTGCTCGAAGAGGCTCCACTGCGCCGATGAACCTTGCGGCGGAAGGGTGTTGGCCACGACCCGGTAGTTGGTCACCAGCAGGGTCACCAGGTCAGGATGCCCGGGGTCGGCCGACAGATACTCGCGCCCGTCACCGTCGTCGACGGCCTGCCAGCCGGCCGGGCGATCGACGGCGTAGCCGTAGAGGCCGTCGGTCTGGGTGATATAGCTGCCGATCAGCGGCGGTACGGCCGTGGGTGCGCCGCGGAACGGTCCCAGCACGAAGAGGCCAAGGACCAGCGCGGCGATCAGCGATCCGGCCGCGGCCAGGCGCAGGACCGGCACCCACCAACGGCGCGGGGCCGGCAGATCGGTCACCCCGGCGATGCGCTGCGCGAGGCTGGGGGGAACCTCGCTCGGGGCACCGGCCCGCACGAAGCTGCGCAGCTCGCGCTCGAAGACGTCGTCCTTCATCGCATCGGCTCCTCGGGATCGCGCGCACCGGCCTCGTAGGCCGCGCGCAGCTCGGACAGGGCGTAGTGGAGACGGGACTTCACAGTGCCCAGGCGGGCACTGGTGCGCTCCGCGATCTGGGCCTCGCTGAGGTCCTCGAGGTAACGCAGGGCGATGACCGTCCGATGGTCCGGCGTGAGCCGGGCCATGGCCCGCTCCAGGGCGTCCTGCTCGGCGAGCCGATCGGTCGGATCGGGTGTGCCGATCTCTCGGCGAGGACCGAGGATTGGTGGCCGGCCAGCCGGCGACGGCAGACGTTGACCACGATCCGCTGGAACCAGGGCCCGAACTTCGCCGTGTCCCGGAGGCCGCGAAAGGCGCGCCAGGCGCGCACCGCGGCGTCGTGGGTCGCATCCTCCGCGTCGACCGGATTCCCGAGGATGACGCTGGCCAGACGGTAGCTGCGCAGCACCTCGACGTTGAGCAGCCGGGCAAAGGCCTCGGCCCGACCCTCGTCGCGCTGGCTGGCCCGGTCACGTTCGTCCACAGGGCTCCCCTCAGCTGAACCTGGTCCTCGATCACACCCTACTCGATCCAGGGTCACCCAGAAAGGTTCAACTTCCGTACCGCGTGCGAGCAGGAGGGCGGCTGGGCGGCGACGTAGCTGTTCGATCCGGGGGCCCCGGAGCCGGTCCGTGTTCAGCGGGTTGGTGCGGGGCTCGAGGTCGCCATCGCCGGCGGCGCTGATGGACCCGCTGTCGCCTTGTACTCCGCCATCGGGACGAAGCCCTCTCCGGGGACCAGGTAGCCAACCAGGGTCGTGAGGTCCTCGCCATAGACCGGGTAAGGGGCATCCTGGGGCGGGTTCTCCGGAGTGCCCGGCACGGTCTCGGCACCATGCAGCAGGTAGGACTTCGGGACGTAACCGGCGATCGTCATGCCGTCTTGCCCGTAGGTGGCGATGAAGTCCGGCCAGAGCGCCTGGTAGATGGCGCCATCGGTCCCGGATCCGTTGGTCGGCACGCGGCCCTTGGTGGGCGCCCGCCACACGACCTCGGCGGCGGAGAGCGCCGAGCCGCAGCCGGATCCGCAGGCCGCCACCCGGACCACGGTCAGTGCACCCGAGGTCCGCACGAACCCGGTGGCCTCGGCAACGCCTTCCAGGCGGAAGATCGGACCGGTGTCGTCCACAGATGCGAGGCGCCAGGTCTCGACGCATGACGCCGCACCCGGAGCGTTCGAGCAACCGGCGCCATCCACCACCAGCCGACCGCCGGCCAGAAAGGCCGTCGCCGGGCCCTCCACCAGGCGCTGCGCAATCTGGTCGCCGCGGAGCACGCTCTGGCCGCCGATCGCGACGGGCAGGCCGTCGCTGCCCAGCCGGATGCCGTTCGAGCCGGGCGCCGGCACACCGCCGATCTGCTGGAGAACCACCGCCAGGGCGAGGACGGCCACCACGACCGCGACGATCCCCGCCGGAAGCATGAGCTGGATGCGCGTCGAGCCCCGCCCTGGGAAGGCACGGTACTCGGCCTGGGCACGGCGCAGCTCGGAGGTCCACAGCGACTGGAGCCGAGCCGTGATCTCGGCATCGGTC
>CAYVLM010000234.1:0-3800 GCA_964452225.1 uncultured Steroidobacteraceae bacterium
GGGACCGAGTTATATCACCAGCCGCCCCGCCCGCTGCGAGACCGTGATCACGGCTTCCATTCCGGAAGGAAAGTGCAGAAAATCGTTTTCAATGCCGTCGCTGAAGATGACGCCGGTATCCGGCGTATGCGAGACGATCTCGAGCGGGGCGTTCGGGGTGATCTTGCCAAACACGATCTTCGCGCCGGAAGTTTTACTGGGAAAAGGCTCCCGGACGCTGAAATACAGGTATTCGGCCTCCCAGTCAAATCCAACGTCGGGAGGCGGTTTTCCATCGGTGCGCTTCCACGACCGGGCAATTCCCTCGGCGCCGGCCAGGATGCTCTTCAGCCAGCCGGTCGAACCCAGCCCGGTGGAGATGATGATTCCGCTCGAAGATTGTCTTTCCTCCCGCGTCGCATGCCGGATCGAGTAGCGCAACGAAGTGTGCGACCGCGGCCCGATGAAGAGGTCGTTCACCGCAAAGAGAACCTGGCCGTTCGCGAGCCGGGCCTGCGCCTCCGCCTCGTCGAGGCCCCGGTCGGCCATCACCCGCGCCAGGGCTTCGGCCTCATCGCAGACCACCACCCAGATCGCGTCGCACGCATCGTGGAGCGGCGACTCGAGGAGCTTGATCACCTCCACCACCGTGGCGGGCACGCCGGCCTCGGAGAGCTCCGCGAGGCGGCTCCGGACCGCGTCGCGGAACGGCGGATGCAGGATCGCCTCGAGGTCGCGCAGCGCGTCGGGGTTGCCAAAGACGATCTCTCCAAGGCGGCGCGGATCGAGCGTGCCGAAGCGACGCTCGATCGCGGCGCGCGCCTCGCCGTCGTTCTGCCGGATCTCGCGCACCACCGCGTCGGCGTCGATGTGGGCCGCCCCAAGCTCGCGGAGCATGGCCGCCACCGTGCTCTTGCCGCAGCCCATGTTGCCGGTCAGGCCAATCACCTTCATCGGTCGATCATGACCCACCGGTCTCGTCCGGCGCGCGCTGGCAGCGCGGGCAGAAGTGCGTGCTCCGCTGGCCGACCACGATCCGCGCGATCGGCCGTCCGCAGCGCAGGCAGGGCGCCCCGGTCCGCCGGTAGACCGCCAGGCGCTCCGCGTTGGCGCCCGGTTCGCCATCGGCGCCCACGTAGTCGCTGAAGCTGGCGCCGCGGTTCTCGATTCCCTCGCGGAGCACCTTCCGGATCGCGCGGTGAAGCCGCCGGATCTCGTCCGCACCCAGCGTGCTCGCCGCGCGCAGCGGGTGCAGACGAGCGAGCCAGAGCGCCTCGTCGGCGTAGATGTTGCCGATCCCCGCGATGAACGACTGGTCGAGCAGGAGCGACTTGAGACGCGCCGTGCGCCCGCCCAGGCGCTGCGAGAGCCGCGCCGCGGTGAACCGGCCGCCGAGCGGCTCCGGGCCGTGCCGGGCGAAGACGTCGCCGACCCGGTACGGTGCCCGCCGTTCCCGGACGCGGCGCGCCGGGCCGATCCGAGCCCGCAGCCCGCCGCCGGCGAAGAGGCCGATCCGCCCGAACTTGCGCACGTCGCGATAGCGCAGCTGGCGTCCGTCGGCGAGGTGGAAGACGACGCGGGCGTACGGGTCGTCCGGCGCTCCGGGCGGCGTCACGATCAGCGCCCCGGTCATTCGCAGCGCAACGGTCATCACCCGCCCGTCATCCAGGTGCACGAGCACGCTCTTGGCTCGTCTCCCGACCCGGGTGATGCGGGCGCCGCGCAGCTCGTGCGCAAAGCGAACGGCGGGCTGCGGGTGGGCGATGGTGCGCTCCCAGCGCACCTCGACGTCGTCGATCACCGCCCCGGATACCCAGCGCTGCAGGTCGCGGGCGACGGTCTCGACCTCGGGGAGCTCGGGCATGGCGGGCGGCCTCAGGCCTGCGGCTTCGCGCTACCCGACGTCCGCCAGCGCCTCGTCGGCCTCCGGCTCCGGGGCGGTGCCGGAGCGGCGCCAGGCGCCGTCGACCTGGTCCAGGCGGTCCATGGGGTCCCAGCTCGCGCCGACCTTGAGGTCGAGCTCGAGCGGGACGTCGAGCGGCAGCGCGCTCTCCATGATCTCCTTGGCGAGCGACGCCAGCGCCGGGAGCTCCTCCTCGTCGGTCTCGAAGACGAGCTCGTCGTGCACCTGGAGGAGCATGCGCGAGCGCATGGCCCGCTCGCGAAGCGCGGCGTCGAGCCGGATCATGGCGATCTTCATGCCGTCCGCCGCGGTGCCCTGGATGGGCATGTTGATGGCCATCCGCTCCCCCGCCGAGCGGAGGGCGCTGTTGCGGGCGGTGAGCTCGGGCAGGTAGCGGCGTCGCCCGAGCAGGGTCGTCACGAACCCCTGGTCACGGGCCAGCATCCGGATCTCGATCGTGTAGCGTCGGATCCCCGGGTACGCCTCGAAGTAGTCCGCGATGAACTTCTGCGCCTCTTCGCGCGGGATCTTGAGCCGCTCCGCGAGCCCGAAGTCCGAGAGGCCGTAGGCGATCCCGTAGTTGATCATCTTCGCCACGCTGCGCTCCTTGTGGCCGACCTGCTCGGGCGCGAGCCCCAGGACCCGGGAGGCCGCCGCCAGGTGGATGTCGGCATGGGAGGCGAAGTCCGCCTTCAGCCCTTCGTCGCCCGAGACGTGGGCCAGGATGCGGAGCTCCTGCTGCGAGTAGTCGCCGGCCAGCAGCAGCTTCCCCGGCGGCGCCACGAAGGCGCGGCGAATGCGGCGCCCGAGCGCGGTGCGGATGGGGATGTTCTGGAGGTTGGGGTCCACGCTCGAGAGGCGACCGGTGGCCGCCACCGCCTGCTGGTAGGTGGTGTGCACTCGGTCGTCCTCCCCCACCAGGGCGGGCAGTGCGTCGACGTAGGTGGACTTCAGCTTGGCGATCTGCCGATGCTCCAGGATCAGGCTCACCACCTCGTGCCGGTCGCGGAGCTCCTCGAGGACCGATGCGTCGGTCGAGTAGCCCGTCCGCGTCCGCTTCGTCGCGGGGAGCCCGAGCTCGGTGAAGAGGATCTGCTCGAGCTGCTTTGGCGAGCCGATGTTGAACGGGTGCCCGACCGCGGCGTAGATCCGGTCCTCCAGGTCGGCGAGCTGGTCCCCGAACTCCGCGGCCATGGCGGCCAGCGCATCGCGGTCGATGGCGACCCCGGCCAGCTCCATCCGAGCCAGGACGGGCAGCAGCGGCATCTCGACCTCACCGAAGAGGTCGGCCAGGCCGGCGTCTGCGAGCTCGGCCTCGAACGCGGGCTGCGCCAGCAGCGCCGCCAGCGCCTCGGCGGCGGCTCGACGCGCCACGCCGCGCTCCTCGGCGCCGGTCTCGGCCGCGGTCGGCCGGGCCGGCAGCTCCGCGCCGAAGCGGTTCGCCGCGAGATCGTCGATGGTCTGCGATCGCAGCGACGGGTTCAGCATGTAGCCAGCCACCAGGGTGTCGAAGGCCGGTCCGGCCAGTGCGACACCGCGGTGCGCCAGCGCGACCACGAGCGGCTTCAGGTCGTGCCCGATCAGCGGTCGGTCGTCGCGGGCGAACCACGCCGGCAGCCGCTCGCCGGCGCTCGGATCGTCATCGTCCCAGGGCAGGTACCAGCTCTCGCCCTCGGGTCCTGCCACCGCGATTCCCAGGAGCCTGCGCTCGAGCGGCCGGCCCGATCCCATGGCCCAGCCGAGGCCCACCGATCCCGCGTTCGCCGAGAGCCAGTGGTCGAGCTCGGCGAGCTCCGACGCGGAGCGCAGGATGCGGGGATCGGCCTGCTCGATGGCCCCGGCGGGATCGACGAGCGGGTTCGGGGCCGCCGGCGGTTCGCCGCCGGGAGCAGTCCCCGGGTCGGCGCTCGCCGGAGCC
>CAYVLM010000235.1:0-3799 GCA_964452225.1 uncultured Steroidobacteraceae bacterium
TCTGCCTGCAGGCCGTCGGCCGGGTCATGGCCGAGCAGAAGAGCGGCTCCATCGTGAACATCTCCTCCGTCCACGAGGACCTGCCCTTTGCGGGGTTCGCGCCCTACGCGGCGAGCAAGGGAGGGATGCGAATGCTGATGCGGACCGCGGCGATCGAGCTCGCTCCACGCGGGATTCGCATCAACAACGTGGCGCCCGGGGCCATTGCGACTCCCATCAACGCGCGCGAGCTGGGAAACCCCGAGAAGATGCGCGTCGTGAATGCGACCATCCCCGAGGGTCGCATGGGACGGCCGGAGGAGGTGGCCGAGGTGGCGCTCTTCCTTGCCTCGGACCGCGCCTCGTACGTGACCGGATCGACCTACTACGTTGACGGCGGTCTCGTCCGCTACACGCGCACGATCTGAGGGCACTGATCGTCCTTGCGCCGACCCGGCTGGCGCGCGATACTGATCCCGCCTCCCGGAGCTGCTGGAGGCGCTGGGCTCTCGCCACGTGGGGTGGCGAAGGAGCGGCCGTGCGAGCCTGCATCTCCGATCGGGGCATGTGGGCCTGGACATGGCAACGAGTGCGATCTTCACCCAGCGGCAACCCGGGGGCCTTCGGGTGAGTGTCATCGTCGAGCGGTTCGCACGGCTCGACCTCTTCGAGGAGGCGCTGCCCCGCGCCGGGTACCATCTGCAGTCGGTCGAGGCGGGCATGGACACTGCCTGCGACATCGCGGCCGGCCATCCCGATCTCGTCATCCTCGAGGCGCGCAGCCGATCGTCGATCGTGCGGCTGGCGCCGTTGCTGGCGACCGTCCGCAGCCATCCGCGCCTGCGCCGGGTACCGGTGCTGCTCTGCATGCCGCGGCGACTGCAGCCGATCCCGATGGCGCCACCCGAGCTGGCGACGGTCAGGATCATGGACGCACCGATCCGCGGCGAGACGCTCGGCGAGGTGATCGGCAGCCTGGTCCGCACGGGAGCAGCCGCCTGACGGGGATTCTGCCTCACCAGAAGCGTTCATTCGGCACTGGCGGGACCGCAGGCTCCAGCCGGATGCTCCCGCTGCACAGGAGGTGCGCGAGATGCCTGACACCCCGGTTGTCACCCGGCGTCGGGTTCGATGGAGCGACCCCGACGAGCCGGGCATGATCCTCGGTCGGCCGGTCGAGGATCGAAGCTTCGAAGCGGTCGAGGTTGGCGTCGGCGTGGCGACCGGCATCGGCGTCGGCGCGGCCGTCGCCGGACCGCTGGGCGGCGCCGTGGGCGGCCTCGTCGGCGCGGCAGTCGGCCTGGTGGCCGGCGAGGCGGTCGAGCGGGCGGCGGGGCCGGCGGGAGTCACCACCGATACGAGCGAGGAGCCGGAGGCGGAGGAGACGGAGACAGCCGGCTCCTGAGAACGCTCACTGGCAACGACGCCGGCCTTCAGCGACGGGTCGGCTGATGCTGCCGCGCGCCCGGCCGGCCTGCCTATCGAATACTTGTTAGGTGGCGTACAATTCGGGCATCTGGCCCAGCCGCGACACAGCCCCAGCACATGGCGGCCGCCCAATCTGCTCGCGGGGGTCGGGACCAGGGAGGTTCACCCGGTGCGGCGCGCGTCACCCTCATGGCCCGCACGCGGCCGGCCTTGCCGGCCAGCCTTGCGCAACGACGCGCTGACGCCACCGGCAGCCATCGCGAGCCAGCGCGGCCCCGCGAAACCGGATTGCTAGGAGGCTGAACCGTGGAGACACAGGTATCGGAGGCGCAGATCGCCGTCCACTGGCGGGAGGAGGAGTACTACGACCCGCCGCCTCGCATCGCGAAGGTGGCGAACGCCAACGACGCGGCGATTCGGGAGCGCTTCTCCGAGGAGCACTTCCCCGACTGCTATGTCGAGTACGCGGATTTGCTCACCTGGGACCGCAAGTGGGACACGATCCTCGACACCTCGAAGCCGCCCTTCTTCAAGTGGTTCGTGGGCGGCAAGCTCAACGCGTCAGTCAACTGTCTCGACCGGCACCTTGACACGCGGGGCGACAAGAACGCGATCATCTGGGTGCCCGAGCGCGAAGAGGACGAGACGCAGGAGATCACGTACCGTGACCTGCACACGCGCGTCAACGAGTTCGCTGCGCTGCTGCAGGATTTCGCCGGTGTGAAGACCGGCGACCGCGTCACGTTCCACCTGCCCATGGTCCCGGAGCTGCCTGTTGCCATGCTTGCCTGCGCCCGCCTCGGCGCGCCCCACTCGGAGGTGTTCGGCGGCTTCAGCGGCACCGCCTGCGGCCAGCGCATGGCCGATGCGCAGAGCACGGTCCTGGTCACCATCGACAGCTACTACCGCAACGGCTCGCTCATCGACCACAAGGCCAAGGCGGACGAGGCGATCGAGGCCGCGGCCAAGGAGGGCCACAAGATCGAGAAGGTGCTCGTCTTCCAGCGCATCCCGGGCGAGTACCACTCTGAGAGCCCGATGGTCGAGGGGCGTGACTTCTTCGTCAACGACCTGCTCGGGCGATACAAGGGCAAGCAGGTCGAGCCCGTCTCGATGCGGGCCGAGGACACCCTCTTCCTGATGTACACCAGCGGCACGACCGGCCGTCCCAAGGGCGCCCAGCACTCGATCGGCGGGTACCTCGCGTACGTCACCGGCACGTCGAAGTACTACCAGGACATCCATCCGGACGACACGTACTGGTGCTTCGCCGACATCGGCTGGATCACCGGTCACTCCTACATCGTCTACGGCCCGCTCGCGCTCGGGACGACGAGCGTCATGTACGAGGGCGTCCCGACCTATCCGGATCCGGGGCGGCCCTGGCGGATCGCGGAGAAGCTCGGCGTCGACATCTTCCACACCGCGCCGACAACGATCCGGATGCTGCGCAAGGTCGGTCCGGACGAGCCGGCGAAGTACAACTACCACTTCAAGACGATGACAACCGTCGGCGAGCCGATCGAGCCCGACGTCTGGCGTTGGTACTTCAACGTGGTCGGCAAGCAGGAGGCGGCGATCACCGACACCTGGTGGATGACGGAGACCGGGGGCTTCCTCGGCTCGACGCTGCCGGGGCTCGAGAAGATGAAGCCGGGCTCCTGCGGCCCCAACGTCCTTGGCGTGTACCTCGCCCTCTACGACGAGAACGGCCAGGAGGTGGCGAAGGGCTCCGGCAAGGCGGGCAACATCTGCGTGCGCAACCCGTGGCCGGGCCGGATGCTCACCATCTGGGGCCAGGACGATCGGTTCATCTCAACCTACTACGCGAAGTACAACCGCGACCCGAACAGCACCGACTGGCACGACTGGCCGTTCCTGTGCGGCGACGGTGCCGTCCAGGCCGCTGACGGCTACTACCGGATCCTGGGCCGGATCGACGACGTCATCAACGTCGCCGGCCACCGGCTGGGGACCAAGGAGCTGGAGTCGGCCGCGATCGAGGTTGACGAGGTCGCCGAGGCAGCGGCGGTGCCGGTCATCGACGAGCTGCGCGGCCGGGCGGTGGAGATGTACGTCTCGCTGAAGCCGGGCTTCGGGGCCGATGACATCCCGCAGAAGGTCTCTGCCCAGATCGAGAAGGACATCGGCAAGATCGCCCGGCCCAAGAACGTCTGGGTCGTTCCCGACATGCCGAAGACCCGCTCGGGCAAGATCATGCGGCGCGTCATCGCGAGCATCTCGAACTTCGCCGACATCGGTGACATCACGACGCTGGCGAACCCGGACATCGTGGAGAACATCCGCCAGCACGTGCAGTCCGAGAAGGTCGCTCACGGGGAGACACCACGCGAGCTGACCGAGCAGGAGAAGGCCGAGATCAAGGCCTTCG
>CAYVLM010000236.1:0-3768 GCA_964452225.1 uncultured Steroidobacteraceae bacterium
CCCATCGACGTCCTGGCCACCTGGAACCGGTGGGACGCGCCGCACTACCAGGATCTGGCCGTGCTGGGCTACCGCGCCACCGACCCGGGAGTGCTCACCATCGACGGCTACGCGCGGGCCTTCCCGGGCGACCTGCCGCTGTACATCGTCTTCTTCCCGCTCTTCCCGTGGCTGGTGGGCGCGGTCACCACCCTCCTCCGGGATCCGCTGATCTCCGCCTTCGTGGTCAGCGGCATCGCCTCGCTCTTCGTGGCGCCGCTGCTCTACCGCCTGGTGCGCGCCGAGTTCGGGCACGAGATCGGGATGCGCGCCGCCTGGTTCGGGCTCATCTTCCCGACCGCCTACTTCCTGCACATCGGCTACACCGAGAGCCTCTTCCTGGCCCTCGTGCTCGGCTCGTTCCTTGCAGCGCGCGGTGACCGATGGTGGCTGGCCGGCGTGCTGGGCGGGCTGGCCGCCCTCACCCGGGTCAACGGCCTCGTCCTGATCCCAGCCCTGGCGGCCGAGGCCTGGTACGCCTGGCAGGCGGACCCGCAGCGCCGCATCAGGGCCTCGTGGCTCGACATCGGCCTGGTCGCGGTCGGTTTCGGCGGATACCTGGCCCTCAACCAGGTGGTCTACGGCGACGCGTTCCGCTTCCTGGTCATCCAGCGCGAGCACTGGTTCAAGCAGCTCGCCCCGCCGTGGGACGGGATCGCCGGGGTCGTGAGCACCATTCAGTCGGGGGCCTTCACGAACACGTTCATGTACGGCTGGATGGAGCTGGCGTTCATCGTCCTGGGCTTCGTGGGAACCGTCTACGCCGCCTTCCGCTTCCGCACCAGCTGGTTCGTGTGGATGGCGGGCAACTGGCTGCTCTTCACGAGCACCAGCTTCGTGATCAGCGTGCCCCGCTACAGCCTGACGCTCTTCCCGCTGTTCGCCTGGTTCGCCCTGGTCACCAGGCCGCTGGAGCGGATCGCCTCGGTGAGCGTCATCTCGCTGGCCGGGTTCTTCTGGTTCGCGACGCAGTTCGCCCAGGGCAAGTGGGCCTTCTAGGGGCCGCGACGCCGGGGGGGGGCGAACGAAGGGGGAAAAGAAGTGCCCCGAAGGAACGGCGGTCGGCCGTTGAGGTGATCTCCGACCGGACCGGCTGCCCCTTCGGGACGTTCAAAGGATGCCAGCCGGCACCGATGCGGCACAATCCCCTTTCTCCACGAGTTCGCGGCGCACGCAGCGCCTTATCCACACCCGATCCCCACCCGATCTGCTCCCGATGTGGCGCGCAGCCACACGGACGCACAGCCGCACAGGTGCACGACTGACCCTCGAAAGCGGCGGGGGCCCCGAGGGTGGCGGAGGCCCGGAGTCAGGCCCGGGATACGCGCCGCGTAACGCAGCGCGTATGAGGCAGCGAGGGTCCCGGCTGCCGGGACCTCTCACATCACCGAGCGATCCGACCAGCCCACAGGAGTGACCTCACATGTCCGCGACCCTGCGAAGGGCGGCACCCGCCATCGTGGCCCTGACCCTGCTGCTCGCCGCCTGCGCCTCGCCGGGGGGCGCAGGGAGCAGCGCCTCACCATCGACCTCGGCCAGCCAGGGCGGGGCGACCACCGCCGAGGTGACGGTGGCCCACACCTCGGCCGGTGATACGCTCGCCGGCCCCGACGGCAAGACGCTCTACGTGTTCACCAACGACAGCTCCGGCACCAGCACCTGCACCGGCAGCTGCGCCGCGACCTGGCCCCCGTTCACGCTCTCGTCCGGGCAGACCGCGGCCGCCGGTTCGGGCGTCACCGCCTCCATGCTGGGCACCATCCAGCGATCGGACGGCACCACCCAGGTGACCTACAACGGCCAGCCGCTCTACTACTACAGCGGCGACTCGGCGGCCGGTGACGCCAACGGGCAGGGCATCAACGGGATCTGGTTCATCGCCCCGCCAAGCGGGACCCTTCCCTCGGCGAGCGGGTCGCCGGCGAGCACGGGCAACCCGGGCTACGTCAAGTACTGATCCCGGCGGCTGCCGGCGGGCCTCCGCCGGCAGCCCGGGCCACGCGTGACGGCAGCTGCTCCAGGGCCGCGCCCTCGAGGGCCGCGCCCTCGAGCGGCAGGCTGTCGGCCAGGTGCCCGTCGGGGCGGACGATCCATGCCCGCGCTCCGGTCGGAGCGTAGACGGCAGCCAGGGCCGGGTCGGCCACGACGTCGGTGGGAAGCGGCCAGCGCAGCGCCCCGACGCGAGCAACCGCCTCCTCCCCGGCCCCGGCGAGCAGGACGCCGAACCGCTCGCCGAGCCGCTCCCTGAGGCGCGAGCCGTCGGCCAGGCGCAGGTCCGGCGCCACCGCGCCGTGGCGCGGCAACCGGGGATCATCCGGTCCGGCGGCGACGACCGACGACGGTGGGTACACGAACGGCTCCGCCAGGCGACCGGAGTTGACCCGGCGCCGCAGGGCGGCGAAGCGGCTGCTCCCCCGCAGGATCAGGTTGCGCCGCAGGCGGCGCACCGGTCCGTGCGGGACCATGAAGCGCATCGTCGCGTCGGTGACCGCCAGGTTCTCCTGGGCGGCCGCGCGGCGCTCGGCGGCGTACGTGTCAAGCAATGCGTCCGGCGCCTCTCCCCGGAGCACCGCCGCGAGCTTCCAGGCCAGGTTCTCCACGTCGGGCGCGCCCGAGTTCAGGCCCCGCGCGCCGAAGGGGCTGTACAGGTGGGCGGCGTCCCCGGCCAGCAGCACGTTGCCGGCCCGGAAGCGGTCCGCGATCCGCTGGTGGAAGCGGTAGACCGTCATCCACACCAGCTCGTACGGGACGTCCTCGCCCACCACGGCGCGGATGCGCGCATCGAGTCGCCCATCGGCCCGCTCGGCCTCGACATCCGTCTCGGGCGGGACCTGCCAGTCGATCCGCCACAGGTCGTCCGGCTGGGGATGGATCAGCACCTGCCGTCCCGGGTTCCAGGGCGGATCGAAGAAGAAGCGCCGCTCGCTGGGGAAGGGCAGGGTGGCGTGGATGTCACAGATCAGGAACAGGTCGGGGAAGGAATGGCCTGGAAAACCCACGCCGGCGAGGTGGCGGACCGTCGAGTGGGCGCCATCGGTCCCCACCACGTAGCGCGCTCGCAGCGATGCGGGCCCGTCCGCGGTCTCCAGCGCCAGGTCGACGCCGTCGCCGCCATCGGCCAGGCCGGTCAGCCGATGGCCCCAGCGCAGGTCGACCCCCAGCGCGCGCACCCGCTCCAGGAGCAGCGCTTCGACCTCAGTCTGGCTGATGTTCACGAAGGGCGGGAAGTGCTCGCCGCTGCTGCCGGGGAGGACCACGCTGAAGAGCTCGCGCGTCCCGTAGTAGGTGCGGCCGGTGTGCCACTGGACCCCCCGCGTGGCGACCCGTTCGCCGATGCCGATCCGACCCCAGATCTCGAGCGTCTCGCGCTGCATGCAGAGCGCCTTGGATCCCTCTCCGGTATGTCGCGGGGTCTGCTCCAGCAGCACGGTGCGAACCCCATGCTGGGCCAGCCGGGCGGCCAGGGTCAGCCCCACCGGCCCCGCACCGACGACCGCCACCTCGGATTCGCGCATCTCAGAGCCCAAAGGCCGCCTCCGCCCGCTCCGCCACGAGCCTCGCGATGGCCAGCGAGCTGGTCGCCGCCGGCGAGGGGGCGTTGAGGACGTGGACCGCGCTGGCCGAGGCGCTGACCACGAAGTCGTCGACCAGGGTCCCGTCCGCCGTCATGGCCTGGGCGCGCACGCCCGATGGACCGGGCAGCAGGTCGTCGTCGCGCAGCTCGGGAAG